>DASPTY010000137.1:0-12054 GCA_035623175.1 Candidatus Limnocylindrales bacterium
CACCGTGTTGGGGTCTTGGTAGCGGACGTCTCGGGGCACGGAGTTCCAGCCGCACTGATCGCGGCGATGCTCAAGGTGGCGATGCAATCCGTCGTGGCCTGCGCACGCGCCCCCGGGGAGGTGCTGCGTGAGTTGAACCACATCCTTTCCGGACAACTCCGCGATCAGTTCATCACCGCGGCCTATCTGTTTATCGATACGGAGAATCGCAGGGCGCTGTACTCAGCCGCGGGACATCCGCCGCTGCTTCACTCGCGCGGAGGGAAATTGCAGCGCATTGAAAGCAACGGCCTGGTTTTCGGAGTGATGCCGGAGCCCGACTACCCCGTCTACGACATGCCGATCACTCCTGGCGACCGCTTTCTCCTCTACACTGATGGGGTGATTGAGCCCGAAAATTCCGGAGGCGACTCTTTTGGGGACCGCAAGCTGGATCAAGTTGTTCGCGACAATGAATCGCGCCCACCATCTGCATTAGTGGATCAAGTATTATCTGAAATCCGCCATTGGCAGCCCTCTTCTATGGCTCAACAAGACGACATCACGCTCATCGTGGTTGACGTCGTGTAATCACGATGAACGCTAGTAAGAGGAGCCGGTATTCCCTATTGCTCGTCAAGCCTTACCACAAACGGCGAGAACCCTTCGCGCCCGCGCAGTTGATCGCTAAACTGCTGCGCCGCTTCTTCGCCTGCGATCTTGCCCACCCTAACTCGATATAACAAGCCGTCTGGCGAGTCATATTGTTGAATGAAGATCGGCGAGTAAGAAACGTTCAACCGGTCGCGCAGCCGCTCGGCGTTCCCGTGATCGCGAAACGCTCCCACTTGCACAGTAAAAAATCCCACAGTGGGATCGACACCGCCTAGCACCTCCAACCGCACCGGCGCGGTCCCCGGCCCGACGAGATCAATTTCCCGCGCCGCGGCCAGCGAAAGATCGATCACGCGGTTCTCGACAAACGGGCCGCGGTCCGTGATGCGCACCGTGGTACTTTTCCCGTTTGTCAGATTTGTTACACGCACCATTGTCTCGAACGGCAGCGTGCGGTGCGCCGCCGTCAATTTGTACATGTCGTAGATTTCCCCGTTCGAGGCGCGCCGCCCGTGAAACGGCGGGCCGTACCAAGACGCGTTCCCCTGCTCGGTATAGCCGAAGGGTGCTGGCGTCGCCGACGCTTTGTCGCGTTTCGGTGTTGGCACAACTGCTGGGGCTGGATTCGCGGGAGTTTCCGGAATGTCTGTCGCGCGTTTCGCGGATTCAGCAACTTCCGGTGGTGTGTTCGATGGTTCAGCAGGAGGCGGCTGCCGCTGGTCGGCAATTGGCCTATGAGCAGCGCATCCGGAACAGTAAAAAAGCAAACTGCAGACCGAAACAAATACGGCTGGATTAGCAAGAACCCTCGTCAAATTCCGGAAACCGAGGGCTCCTTTGGATCCAAACGAGCGCTCTCCGCCCGCGGGTCTCGCCCGACCCGGCACCTCGCTGATTCTCAATGGCCTTCCTGCATCACGGCGAGGGAGGATTCGGTGCATCTTTCGCGTTGCGGGCCGCGTTCCGCGCTTCAATCTTGCTTGCTGCTTCGCCCAGCTTTTGCGAAACTTCCCGCAAAAATTGGGCTGTACGCTTCTCCGTTTCCGGCGCCACTTCTTCCTTCATGAACGTCTTCATGCGCGCCAGCTCTTCATCCACATGCTTTCCAAACGTTTCGAAACTTTTGACCTGCTTCAGCCGGGAGACTTCATTGTCGATGTGTTTGCCAAACTCTTCGAATGTGCCCATGATCGTCATTCCCTTCCGCGCCGCGATATATGGCGCGATTTCTGTATTATAGGAACGCGCTTTGCGCGTCGCAAGGAGGACGGTTGCCTCTTCCCTACCGGTGGCAGTGGCGGTTGGATCGCTGGAAAAATGCGTTGCGCGGATTTTTCGGCGGCGAGCAGCAGCCGCGCCCGAAGCTTTGTCCCGCCTGTGGCGCGCTAGTCGGCATCAGCGCCACGCGCTGCCACGAATGCGGCGCCAGCCTGCGCTTTTCTCTTGCGGCCCTCAGCAAGTCGCTGGCCGGCACAATCGGCGGCGACTATCCGATCACCACGGTGGTTCTTATCCTCAATCTCCTGTTGTTTGGGATCAGCGTCTTGGCAACCAGCCAATCCACCGGCGAACTGAATCTCTTTGGCGGAGTCGACGGCCGTGTTCTCTATCGCCTGGGTGCGAGGCAGTCCATCGCCATTCTGAGTGGGGAATGGTGGCGGCTAGTGTTGCCTATTTTTCTCCACGGCGGGTTACTGCACATCGGCATGAACACGATGATTTTTGTCGATATCGGCTCGCAAGTGGAAAAAATCTATGGCTCGGCGCGCTATTTGTTTATTTATGTTTTCACAGGTATTTGCAGTTTCATTGCCAGCACTATCTGGAATCTTTTTCGGTACGGAGGATTCGGCGTGAGCATCGGCGCTTCTGGCGCCATTGCAGGCTTGATTGGCGTGATGCTCGGCATGACCACTCGCCGCGGCGGCACCTATGCCCGCGAAATCCGCGCACAAATGATTCGAATGGTCCTTTATCTCGCACTCATGGCCTTTCTTCCACTTGGCATCGACAATGCCGCGCACTTTGGCGGACTCGCGGTTGGATTTGTTCTTGGCAAGTTTCTTGCCGACCGCGAACCTCTCAACGCCAAGGAATTCAAGCGCGCCTACGCGCTTGGCTGGTCCGCAGGATTAGTCGTGGTGGCAAGTTTTGTTTTCATGTTGCTTCATTTCAAAGACTCACTCTCAATCCAATAAACTCAAGAGACTTTTCTCTGGTGCGATGAACGGGTCAGCTTTCTTCATTCTTCCCGCGAAAATCTCAGTTCGAATAGTTGAAAGACTTAAGAATGAACGTGCAGGCGGCGAGCCATGGTGAAAGAATAATGCAGCCCCGAAAAAACGCACAGCGCAGTCACAAGGTATATTAGCCCGCGGTTGAACATTGCAAGTTGAAACTGCGGATACGCCGCGCCCAACACCACCGTGAACACCAAAATGATCTGGAAAAATGTAGTGAATTTTCCGTAAATGCTCGGCGGAAACGGCCGGTACCCCGATACCAGAATGATTACCACCGCGACGATAAGGATCAGCACGTCGCGGCTCAGCACGATAATCGTCAACCACCAGGCAATCTGTTGTTTGAACGCAAGAACCACAAACGAAGAAGAGAGAAGCAACTTATCGGCGATGGGATCGAGATAAGCGCCCAGCGAAGAGCGCTGGTTGAATTTCCGCGCGATCAATCCATCGATGCCGTCGGAGAATCCCGCGATCACCAGCACCAGCAACGCCCATCGGTAACGCTCGTACGACATCAAGATCAGGAAAAACGGCAGGAAGCAGAGCCGGAGAAACGTGATTTGGTTCGGGACTGTCCAAATGCGCCCTTTCATTACAGGAAAGAATATCGCACTTCACTCTGTTTTTTCAGGCCATTCGGCAGTACAAAAAGCCTCGGCTGCTACTGCAACTTCGTATACCCCACCTTCGCCTCGGTCAGGATGGGGATGTCCGGATCGGCGTCTTTCCACAGCGCTAAGAAATCTTTGTAAGCCATGCGGGCTTTGGCAGGCTCGCCTTGCAAGGCATACGCGCGGGCAAGGCCCAGTTGGGCGAGCGCGCCAATGGGTTCGTTGAACACAACGCCGCGATGGTCGAGGATTTTTTGGAACTCGGCTGCTGCCGCGCCGGTCTCGTGGTGCCCGGCGAGATGCGCCTCTCCACGAACGTAGACAGGGTAGAGGCTGAGGAAGGTGAAAGCTTCCGTCGGGTCTCCCAGTTCGTAAGGAGCGGCAGCCTCGAGAGCCTGGACGGCCTTCGAAGCATCATTGTGGCTAAGCGCAAGCCAGGCCTGGAGCGTTGGCAGGTAGTTGAACTGAACCAACGTATCCTCCGGGAAGCGCTTGGCCAAATCATCTGAAAGCGCCTGCGCGCGGGCAGCATCCCCTGCCATGGCCAGCGCCAGCGCCGCTGCATACTTCACATCCCGGCCCGTCGAAAGCCCGAGCGCCGCCGCAGCTCGTTGCCGGCCTTCTGCGGCATTTCCGAAGAGGGCTTCCCGCAGAGCCGCATCGGCTTCATAGCTCGCGGCCTTTTCCTTTTCTTCCGCCCGCTCGGCCGAGGCCACGGCGCGGCGGGAAAAGTCACGGGCCTCGCGAAGCCGCCCAAAATAGGCCTTGGTATCGGCTTCACGAGCCAGCAGCACGTCTTCCACTCCCGGCTTCCCGGCTGCCCAAGTTACTTGCTCTGCCATGGCTGCCGCATCGCTCTGCAAGAAGGCAAGCTGGTATTGAGCGATGCGCAGCAGCGGAGAATCGAGCTGTTTCGCCTGTGCCTCTTTGATCGTGGCTCGGGCTTCTTCCAGACGATTCAGATTGAGATAGGGGTAGACGAGGTAGGCATAGCTCCACGCGCTCGTCGGGTCCAGGCGAAGAGTCTCGCGATTTTCCGCAAGGCGTTTGTCATACTGCCCGAGAATTCTGTAAATGCCGCCTAAGTTGTCCGGCGGCAACCAGTCTCGCGGGTAGGTTTGGGCCCACAGTTCGTAGGTGCGGCGCGCCTTTTCCAGGTCGCCCGTGACAATGGAATAGTAATGAGACTCGATGTAGAACTTCTCGCGCTCGCTCACCCGCTCGCGCAGCTCGTAAGCCTTGCGCGTATTCTCTGCTCCCAGACTGGTTTCCCCGAGATTGCCGTAGCTCGTTCCGAGCGAGGCATAGGCCATAGCGAAATTCGGGTCCAGGGCGATGGCCCGCTGGAAGAAGGGCACAGCGGCAGCGTTGTCGCCTTTTGCAGCCAGGGCTTGACGCCCCAGGCTATAGGCCTGGAGGGCTTCTAGTGAAGGCGTGGTGGCCTGCTCGATCGGCGTATCGAACTTCTGTACGGTGCTAAGCGATTCACCGAGCTTGCTGCGCAAGTTCGCAGCCGCCTTGTCCATGGCCGCAAGGACCTGTTCCTTACCGGTGGCCCGAGCCTGCTCCCCAGCCAGGGAATCGCTGGTGCGGCAGCTCTCCGCTTTGAGTCCGAGAACGTATTGGTTCCCCAGGTTGGCAATTGAGCCGTCGAGTATGGCGGCACCCTCCGTCCTTTGGCAGAGGTCGCGGGCAATCTGAGGCGTGAGCCGTGCATCCGGCGGCTGACCCATCAGCTTCAGATTCTGCTGGATGCGCTGGTCGGGAACCAGACTGAGGTAGGGCGATTGTTCGAGCTGTACGGTCAGACCTTGCCGGAGCGTTCCATCGAACACAGGGTCGCCCGTCGTATTCGTAAAATCGGCGACAACGATGGTGTCCTTTTCCGTGAGTTTGGGGGTGCGGTGAAGGTAGAAGTAGCCGGCGCCCGCGAGCACGATAAGGACGGTGAAAGCGACGCCGACGAGAGTTACTACTCGCCAACTCATTCTGAGGTCGCGAGGGGCTTCAGCGGTTGCCACCGCTAACTGTGCCGTTGACTCCGTGTCCCGCTTCAGCCGCTGAAGGTCCGCGCGAATCTCGGAGGCACTCTGGTAGCGCAGCTTGCGGTCTTTCTCCAGCGCCTTGTTAATGATCCGCTCCAATTCCCCTGGCAAGTCGGGATTCAGGCGCACTGGGCTGATAGGGGGGCGCTCCAAAATCGCGTTGAAAATGACTCCCGAACTCTCTCCGCGGAATGGTGGAGTGCCCGTGGCCATCTCATAAAGCACTACTCCGAACGAGAACAGGTCGGTCCGGGCATCCAACTCCTTGCCCTTAACCTGTTCCGGCGACATGTAAGCAACCGTTCCCAAGGTGCTCCCGGGGCTCGTCAGTTGGGCCGCGTCTTCTCCATGCGTGTCTAGCGTCTCTCCTTCAGTGGTTGCGCTTTCTGTCGAACTCACTTTGGCAAGACCGAAATCCAAAATCTTCGCGTGGCCTCGTTCCGTGACGAAAATGTTCGCCGGCTTGATGTCTCGATGTACGATTCCCTTGGCGTGCGCGGCCTGCAGGGCATCGGCGATGTCGATTCCCAACGAAAGGAGGTTTTCCAGTTCCATGGGACGGGAAGCAATGCGGTGCTTCAACGTCGTGCCTTCAAGAAATTCCATCGCAATAAACGCTTGCTCGTCTTGTTTACCCACATCGTAAATCGTGCAGATATTAGGGTGATTCAGCGCGGACGCAGCCTGGGCTTCGCGTTCAAACCGGGCCAGAGCATGAGCGTCCCGCGACACCTTCTCCGGCAGAAACTTCAGAGCGACAAAACGGTGGAGGCGAGTATCCTCAGCCTTATAGACGACACCCATCCCCCCGCCGCCAAGTTTCTCGACGACGCGGTAATGGGAGATGGTTTGGCCGATCACGGAATAGGACTCGCTATGTGTCCGCCATCCTATCTAGCCAAGCAGCGGCGGGTCAACGCATTGTGCCGAGAGGTAAATTCCCCACTCTCATCAACGTGGGCAAGCGAGAAAACGTGTCTCACGCAAATTGCGCCAGATATTCTTTCAAGGACCGGCCTAGCTTGCGCGCAAAAACTTCGTCCATGGAAGGAATCGAACCGGAAGGCTCATCGAGCGAGATTCGCTCGACGCGATTCATGGGAAAGAAAACGGTTGGGAAGCCCGTGCGCTCTCCGTCAGGCTCATTGATTTGGCGGACAAAATGGTCAAACGAATTCAGATCGATGCCGCGCACGATGATGCCCGAGGGATTGATGGCCAGCAATTCGCCCCACACTTTTTCTTTGGGGGTGTGCAGGCTGACTACAACGATGGAATGCGGATCCATAAATTGGCTGTTTTGTGTCTTTCTGCAGTTTAGCCCAAACTCGCCCGACTCGATTCAGCGGTACGGAAAGAGTGACTAGTGGATCGCTATCCTCAACCTGCCATTGCCGCGATTCCTTATTTCGCCCGCTCGTACGCTTGGTTCAGCCACCACAACGCATCCCGCAGATCCGCTTCCGAACTCAGCTCGAAAGAGATCCACTTCGTTTTCTCCAAACTTCTTCCGGCGCTGATGCGCGGCTCTTTTTTCGCGTGCGCTAGCAGTTCTGGCGAAAATGGCACGGATCGAATAAGGATCGAACTCGGCGACATCAGCCCGCGCGAAACCGGCAGCACCGCAAAAACTTTCTTTCGCCGGAAAAATCCCTTCATTCCGAACATGGGTTTGGCTCTGACCTGCGGCCATCCGCTTAATTCCTGCTCCAGCATCGCCGCCCACTGCCGCATCTCCTCCGAAATCCTCGGAAACCTAGGCATCTCCCGCTTTTTTGGCAGCTTTTTCTCGAATGGCCGACTCCGTTCTGTCTTCTTCTCCCTCATCAGTCGACTCTTTCGCAGCGTAGCGGCGGGCTTCAGCCCGGCATCTTCTTTCCTCAAACTGGCATGGGTTGGGGGCCGCCAGGAGGCAGAAGGAGTTTGGGTTCGGTGAGCGACTGCACTTGCTCGAGTGTAGCGTCGGGAGCGAGTTCCCGAAGCAGCAGGCCCTGAGGCGTAACGTCAATGAGAGCAAGTTCGGTAACGATGTGGTCGACGACTTCGACGCCGGTGAGCGGCAGCGTGCACTTCTTCAGAATTTTTGGTTTATTGTCGCGCGTGGCATGCTCCATAGCGATAAAGACGCGCTTGGCGCCCGCGACCAAGTCCATCGCGCCGCCCATGCCTTTCAGCATCTTGCCGGGAATAGCCCAATTGGCGAGATTGCCCTTTTCGTCGACTTGCAGTGCGCCGAGCACCGTGAGATCGATGTGCCCTCCGCGAATCATGGCGAAAGAATCCGCTGAAGAAAAATACGCGGAGCCGGGGAGCTCACTGACAGTTTCCTTTCCGGCGTTAACCAAGTCTGCGTCCACTTCCGATTCAAGCGGATAGGGGCCGACGCCGAGCATGCCGTTCTCGGATTGCATAATGACGTCGATGCCTTTGGGGACGTAATTGGCAACGAGGGTGGGCACGCCGATGCCGAGATTGACGTAGTAGCCGTCGCGCAACTCCAGCGCGATCCGTTTGGCGATCCGTTCCCTTTTCTGTTCTTCGGTTAAGGGCATAAGAAATCCACGGGCGACAGGCCTTATGAGGAAAGACAACCTATTTGCCGCCTGCATCTCCTTTCCAGCGCTGCCAAGTCAGTTCGGTTGTGACCATCCGGCCTCCCTTCAGGAAAGGCGGCGTCCGCAGGACTAACTCGTCGCCCTGCAATTTAACGATCGTGCGAACCATGTCAGTGCCAACGCGATTCTGCAGCGAGGCGACTTGCACGTGATGAATGACTCGATTGGTCTCTAGCGTATAAGTTCCGGCATAAGAGCTAAATGTGGCAAAAGCTTCAGCGCGCTCGTTGACGGGTGCGGCAATGTAGTCGGGGACTGAGAGCGGTTTGCGACCTCCATTTGAGATGATGGCCATCATTCTGCCGTCCACGGTGTAGGTCAGAAATCCGACTGGACCGTTACCGAATGCATCGCTCTTTTCCCCCTTTTCGGTGGTATCCGTAGCGGAAACGAGCTTCCAGGTGCCGATGAGCGCTTCTTTCGACTGGCCGACAGCGCTAAACGGAAACGCCAGAATGACCAGCACCGCCGTGAGCATCCACTTTTTCATCAGTTTCTCTCCCTCAAGAGTTGCTTCCGACTCGGAAGACACTGCCCGCGACAGGCGGTCCCTATGACTTTCTTGTGGCGCGAATCTCGATGCGCTTCTCAAAGCTAGGTCCCTGGAAAATGGCATCGACGTAGATTCCCGGCGTGTGCACGTGGTCGGGATTGATCTGGCCAGGTTCGACGAGCTCTTCCACTTCCGCGATGACGTAATCAGCAGCCGTAGCCATCATGGGATTTAGATTGCGCGCCGTCTTGCGGTAGACGAGATTGCCCCAGTGGTCGCCCTTCCAGGCCTTGACGAAAGCAAAATCGCCGCGCAAGGCGCGCTCGAGGACGTACATGCGGCCGCCAAATTCGCGGGTTTCTTTTCCTTCGGCAACCACGGTGCCGTAGCCGGTCGGGGTGTAAAATGCGGGAATGCCTGCACCGCCAGCGCGCAGGCGCTCGGAAAGCGTGCCCTGAGGATTCAATTCCAATTGCAGCTCGCCGCTGAGGGCAAGTTGTTCGAATAACTTGTTCCCACCGATGTAGGTCGAGATCATTTTCTTCACTTGGCGGGTTTGCAGGAGCAGGCCGGCGCCGCAGTCTTCCACTCCGGCGTTATTGCTAACGATGGTGAGATTCTTCGTGCCTTTGCGGCGGACGGCAGCAATAAGATTTTCCGGAATGCCGCACAGGCCGAAGCCCCCCATCAGAATCGTTGCTCCGTCGGTGAGATTGGCGATAGCCGCGTCAGCAGAGGCGATGTGTTTGTCCATGGAGAGTTCTAAGTCCTAAGTTTTAAGTCGTAAGTCTTTAGCTTCGGGAAAGAAAAAGCAAGAAGTTCGTTCTGGTATGAAGAAAAAAGAAGCAAGAAGAGTGGCGAACCTGCCGGGCTGCGGGCAAAAATATGGTACAAGCGGTGGGAGCAATCGCAGAGTACAGGAGGCCGCATGCTGTTCGACTTCGCTGCAATTTCTCCCCAAGACCGCTACAAGCTGCTGGTTTCGACGGTCACACCGCGACCGATTGCGTGGATTGTCAGCCAGAATGCCCATGGCCAGTTGAACGCCGCGCCATTTTCCTTTTTCAACGCGTTTTCGGGCGATCCACCCGTTGTGGGAATCGGCATTGGCAGCCATGAACCCGGGCGGCTCAAAGACACGCGGCGCAACATCCGAGAAACCCGAGAGTTCGTGGTCAATCTTGTATCCGAAGAAGCGGCGCAAGCCATGAATATCACCGCGATTGAATTTGAACCCAGCGTCAATGAGCTCGAAGAAGCGCAGTTGGAAACCATTCCGTCGGTCTACGTAAAGCCGCCGCGCATCGCAGTTAGTCCAGTGGCGATGGAATGCGAGCTGATGCAAATTGTGGAACTGGGACCGAACAATGGCCTGGTGCTAGGCCGCGTGGTTGCCATGCATGTCCGCGATGATGTGGTTTTGAATCAAGCCAAAAACGAAATTGATACGCCCAAACTAAAACTGATTGGCCGCATGCATGGCCGCGGCTGGTACGCTCGCACCTCGGACCTCTTTCAAATGGACCGCATTCCCCGCGCGAACTGGAAGCTGCGTGAAAGCAACGCGCCTTCGCAACGATGAAAATCGCGCACGAAACTCATTGAGACTGGCAAAAGCGGTTTATGAATTGTGAGCGACAATCGAAAATGCCGGAGCAGGCGGTGCGCACAACCGAGATGCGGAGGACAAACATGCGATACGACTTCCTGGTGGAAACCTATGAGACGGAGCGGATCAAAGCGGTGAGCGTGTGGAGCGAGTTTCGTGACGTGGACTTGCCAGTGCGGCCCCGCGCAGGAGATGGACGCGGCAGAAGTGTGCGCGAGCAGATGGTCCATCAGTGCGTCAGCGAAAACCTGTGGTTCATGAATATGCTCGGGATCGACGTGGCAGCGCCTCCGCTGCCGGAGACAGAAACGCGACTGGAGTTCATCAAGCGGTATGCGGAGGACAGCGGAAAGAGGCTGGAAGCATTGAAGAGCAAGGAAGAAGCGTGGTGGGAAGGCGCGACGAAGTTTTTTGACGTGCAGCGTTCGCGAGCCTGGGTCACGGTGAGGCGAATAGCCCATACCGCGCATCATCGCGGGCAGCAGATGGCCATGTTGCGGATGCTGGGACGCGATTTGCACAGCAATTACGGCCCAACGGCGGACACCGGTGGGCTCATGCAAAATCATGCGCCAACGATTTATGCGTATGCGCGTCTATCCAACCTGCTATCAGGAGAAGCAGCAGGTGGCGAGAAAACAAAGCTGCCGGGCGCAAGCGGAAAACCAACGACCGAGCGCCCCGAGGTAAAGCCATAAGCTAGGCTTCAGCTTCCCGCCAAAAAGGAAGGGCGGCCGCCGAACGGCCGCCCCTCCAGCAGAAAGTGTTCATTAGAAGGTGAGTCGCAATCCAACCTGCCCGATGCGCGGGCCGATTCCGCCTCTGCCAAGAAACTTTCCGAAGTTCGGGTCGGTGATATTGGTGATGAGGTTATTCAACTGCGAGCGGTTCAAGACGTTGAAGAACTCGCCGCGAACGGTAAGGTGGAAGCGCTCTGCAGGGCCAAAGATGAAGTTCTTGTGGGCTCCCACATCCTCAGTGAGGAGCCATGGGTTTCTGACATCCGCCAAGAAGTTCCCGCCATTGCCAAGTTGGCCATAAGCAGGGTTAGAGAAGCAAGAGGTATTCAGGTATTCCTGGTTGAGTGACTCGACGCCCGTGGTCAGCTTGCAGCCAGGTGCGACATTGATGTACACGGCGTTGAATCCCGGATCGTAATTGCTCGAGTGCACCTGTACTGGCGTGCCGCTGGAGTAGTGGTAACCGAAATCCAGGGTCCAGCCACCGACCACATAGTCCAGCGCGCTATTCGCGTGAGACAGCAAAGTTTTGCCGCGTCCGAAGGGCAGGTCATAAATGACATAACCCTTGATGACGTGCGTGGCGTCAAAGGCTGTGATCCCGTTCCTTTCGTGCTGGAGGTCGTAGATGTTCTGAAGCGAACCTGTCCACCAGAGTTCCTCGAATGCTGTGTCCTGTATATCACCATGGGTGGCCGACAATACGTAGCTACCCTGCAGACTCAAGCCATAACTGGCGCGCTTGGTGACGTTGATCTGCAAAGCCTTGTAGTCGGCGTTGCCGAGCGGATCCCCAACGACGAACAGCGGTCCCCAGGTTGCTGCAACTTGCGGGTATGGCGTAATGGCCATCCAAGCGCTGCCGGCAAAGCCCGGGTAGGGATATGGGACGCCCGCCGCAGCGGCCGAAGCAGGATCACTGACCCAGTTCCACACAGTGCCGCGTGCTGCGAGCGCCTGGAAGTTCGCCACCGAAGGCTGATTCCCGGCAAGATAGCCACTCTGCAGATGGTAGCTGTGGCTTCCCACGTAGCTTACGTCCACTTTCATGGTTTTGGTCAGTTCACGCTGCACGCCCACGTTCCACTGCTGGGTGTTGCC
>DASPTY010000138.1:0-6772 GCA_035623175.1 Candidatus Limnocylindrales bacterium
CGCCGACTGCGCCGGGCTGCATCCCGGCTTGTCGTTGCATCCGGGATGCGGCGTGTGCCAAACGATCTCGCCCGTATCAAGTTTCAGCGCAAAAAGTCCGCCCCCGGTCTTGGGGTCCACTTGAAACGGGTTCCCGAAGACGGAATCCTGCGCGCCAGGCGTTCCCGGCGCCACGGGCTTCATGACCAAGTCGGACACCGCAACGTAAACACTCTTTTGGTCCACCGCCGAGCCCCATTGGACGCCGCCAACAGAGCTTCCGCGCCCCACGCGCCGCTGCCACAACACTTCCCCCTGCTTGTCCGGATCCAGCGTGTACACGATTCCCGATTTTTGGCCGGCAATCAGCGCGCGGCGCCCGTTTCCCAGCTCCACCAAAATCGGGGAAGAGCCAAAATCAAAATCAGGTCCCTTCGTCTCGGGGCAATTGTTCTGCTTTTCCGCAGGAAGACCGCAATCCAGGTTGAACGCGTCGCCTTTGGTCATCTGCTGCGACCACTTCAGTTTTCCCGTTTCGGAGTCAAACGCCAAAAACGCATCCGAAGTTTCCGCTGCCGGATCCGAATAGCTGTCGCCTGTGGTCACATAGACCGTGTGCGTCTTCAAGTCCACCGTCGGCGACGACCACACGCCCGCGCCCGACGGCCCCCAAAGCTGCACGCCGAGCTTGTTCTTGCGAACCGGCTTCGGCTCTTCGGTTACTGTATAGCCTTTCCAAAGAACTTTTCCCGTCGCTGCATCCAATGCCGAGACGCTGCCGCGAAACTTGCAGCATTCGTATTGCGGATTCCCGCCAAACACTTCTTCGACGGAAGAAACAGGCACGAAAAGCTTTCCGCCGGCAAGTGCCGGCGCTCCCGTAATTTGCGCCGCGGGATGACTTTCCAAGGAAGTCTTCCAGAGCAGTTTTCCCGTCAAGGAGTCTACGGCGTAAGCATTCGCGTGCTGATCCCCGAAATACGCGGCCCAGCCGCTGCCGCTTTGTCCGATGCTCACCGCCGTGCGCACCGGAAAATCCGCCTCGAACATCCAGAAAATGCATCCCGTCTCCGCGCTCAGCGAATAGACCTTTCGCTCCGCGCTTCCGACGAACACTCTCCCTCCCGCGACCGTCGCTTGTCCAAAGGCGCGCGTGACTCCCGGGAACCCGAACGCCCACTTCAGCTTGAGCTTCGGCACTTGCTCTCCTGAAAGCTGCGCCATTTCCGCAGGCTGAAAGCGATGTTGCTCTAAATTCCCGCCCCAGCCGTTCCAGTGCGGTTTCGCGAGCGGATCGGCGAACGATGCGGCGCCGCTCGCCGCCGGACAAAAAGCCTCGGGCGAAAACTGTTCCTTCGCGGGCTGCTTCCCCGTGAGAAATTCGGTGAGGTCGGCAATCTGCGAAGACGACAATCCAAATGCTTGAACCACCATCTTTCCGGTCATCAATGCGAAGCGGATGTTCTCCGCCGACATCTCCTTCAACGCCGCGCGGTTTGGCGCCCGCGGCACTCCGTTGTCGTGGCAAGCCGCGCAGCGCTGTTGGTACAGCGCTTCCCCCGCCTTGTTCGCTGTCGTCTCTTGCTGTTGCGCGCCGGCTTGTTTCGCAGCCGTTTCTTGTTGTAGGGGCGCAGCCTTATCCCGAGCAAATGCGAGGGAATGCTGCGCCCTAATTGGCGAAAACGCCGCCACCGCGCACAACACGATTGTCATTCCGAGCGAAGCGAGGAATCCATGCCGCAGCGCTTGCTTCATTTCGAGGCTCCAGAAAGGAAGATGGCCTTCGGAATCATCATGTGCACGCCCTTGTTCCCGTCCACCAACTCCGTAATGTGCAAATCGGCCGCGACGCTCGCCAGCATATACGCATCGTCGCGCGAAAGATGCTTTTCGGTAACCAGGAAATCGATCATCTCGTGCACCGCAAGCTGCGCGCACATATTCAAATCGTCGTTCAGGCCCATGGTGATGTAGTGCGCGGGCGTTTCCGCGCGCGGCCACTTCAGGTGCATGTCCTTGCGCACAATAAACTGAAACGTGCCGATGAGCGAAGTTTCGAGCGCGGTGATGTCCACTTCGCCGTCGCCCTGCCCGGCGTGGCCGTCGCCCACTTCAAAGAGCGCGCCCGGCGCGTGCACGGGAATGTACAGCGTCGAGCCGGCGACGAGGTCCTTGTTATCGAGATTCCCCGCCATGATCCACGGCGGCCCGCTGTTCCAGCGGCCGGCGGTTTCCGGCGGCGCAATGCCCATGCTGCCGAAAAACGGATGCAGCGGAATCTCGATGCCTGGAGCGAATTTCGCAACCATGCGCTTTTCATCTAGCGGAATGATTTTGATTTTTGCGTACGGATAATCATCCGACAGATAGCCGCGGCCCGGCCCGAAGGCGTTGTACGCGTACGGAATCGCCAGCTTAATTGCGAGAATTTTCACTTCCAGCACGTCGCCGGGCTGCGCGTCTTCAATGAAAATCGGCCCGGTCAGGATGTGCCCGCCGGGCCCTTTGTCTTTCACCTGGTCGGTGATGTCGCGCAGCGATTGCTCGACCTGCTCCGGCGGCAAGCCCGCTTCTTCGAGCCGCTTGGGGCTGTTGGTGATCAGCGTCTGAATCTCCACCGTATCGCCCGACTTGATGCGCAACACGGGCGTGGCTTTCGCGTCGTAATAGCCCCACGCGACGGTCTTTGGCGTCGGCTTCAGCGTGTAGGTCGTTTGCGAAATGGATTCCGGCGAGCAGAGAGAGAAACTGCAGAAGGCTATTCCAAATCCCAAGAAAAAGGTTGTTCTCATCGTCGCGCCTCGCAAACACATGGCTCCCCCCAATTCTTGCCAACATGGAGGTTCAATCAATCAAAGGCTCCCTCTTAGAATGGTGTGTCGGATTGCTTCGCCGTCCACTTTGCCAACAAGGATAAATTCGACTGTTCTTCCTGACACGTGCTTGACATGGAGCGTCCCTGAATGGGGGATTCCGCCCATTCCCGATTTGCGTTTCGGATTGAACTCTACTCCAGCGATAGAAGAGCGCGGGGTGAAGAATCCTCCGCGTAGACTTGAAAGCTTGCGAACCGCCTCTTGGCTGGGCATTTGAGAAGAATCCTCAAGCATTTGTTGATACGGTTCAAAATATCGGGAGGCTCCAGGCCCAGCGGCGACGAGACCTGTCACTTTCCACCCGTATATTCCTTCGGGACAAATGAAAACCAAGAAGGTTCGATTCAAGATGAGGGCGTAATACTGCATTGCCACAAAGCCGGATAGTTGAACCTTGGTCGTGCCAACGTTTGACTGTACCTCCCCCAGGATTGCCTCGGCTGGAGCCTGGCGACTCAGCTTGATCAACGTTAAGGCGAACAACATGCAGAACCAGAGGGCGCCAAAAATGAGAGCAAGAGTTGCGGCCCCTCGCCAGTCGAAATTCCTTCTGCCTGAGATTCCGCCACGGACAGCGATTAGGACAAATACGGTTGCAGTCATCACCAGAGCCGCACGGCCAGCGACAATGGCACTCACTCGAAGCCGAGGTGCATAAGAATCGTTCATGGGTGGGTCATGTCCTCGGGCTTGACCAGGGCGTCGAATTCTTCTGGAGTGACGTAGCCGAGCTTGAGCGCGGCTTCGCGGAGGCTGATGCCGGAGTGATGCGCGGCTTTGGCGACTTGCGCGGCCTGGTCGTAGCCGATCTTGGGAGCCAGCGCGGTGACCAGCATCAGCGAATTGTGGACGTAGTGGTCGATGCGCTCGCGGTTGGCTTCGATTCCCGCCACACAATGATCCACAAACGAATTGCAGGAGTCCGCGAGCAGCTCGACGGAATGCAGATAATTGAAAATCATCACCGGCTTGAAGACGTTCAGCTCGAAATTGCCCTGCGAGCCGGCGAACCCGATGGCCGCGTCGTTGCCCATCACCTGCACGGCGACCATGGTGAGCGCTTCGGACTGCGTGGGATTCACTTTGCCGGGCATGATGCTCGAGCCCGGCTCGTTTTCGGGGAGCGCCAGCTCGCCGAGGCCGCAGCGCGGCCCGGAAGCGAGCCAGCGAATGTCGTTGGCGATTTTCATGAGCGAAGCGGCAAGCGTCTTCAGCGCGCCGGAGGCGAACACGATTTCGTCGTGCGCGGAGAGCGCGGCGAACTTGTTGGGATGCGAGCGGAACGGCAAGCCGGTCAGCTCGGAAATTTTGCGTGCCGCGCGCTCGGCGAACTCCGGATGCGCGTTCAATCCCGTTCCCACTGCGGTCCCGCCAATCGCCAAATCATACAAACCATCCAGCGCCACAGCGACGCGCCCGCCATCGCGGTCGAGCAGGCTGACGTAGCCGGAAAATTCCTGGCCGAGCGTGAGCGGCGTGGCGTCCTGCAAATGCGTGCGGCCGATTTTGACGATGTCCCTGAATTCCGTCGACTTTGCGTGCAGCACGTCGCGCAGCTTCTTGATTGCCGGTAGCAGGCGCCGCGCGGTTTCCGTGGCCGCGGCGATGTGCATCGCCGCTGGAAACGTATCGTTCGAGGACTGCGACATATTGACGTCGTCGTTCGGGTGAATGGGCTTTTTGCTGCCCATCACGCCGCCGGCGATTTCGATGGCGCGGTTCGAGATGACTTCGTTGACGTTCATGTTCGTTTGCGTGCCGCTGCCCGTCTGCCAGATGCGCAGTGGGAAATGCTCGTTGAGCTTGCCGGCGATGACTTCGTCGGCCGCCTGGATGATGAGACGCGCCTTGTCGGCTGGAAGCTTGCCCAAATCCTGATTCACCAGCGCGCAAGCCTTTTTGAGGATGCCGAACGCGCGAATCAGCTCGGGCGGCATGGTGTCCTTGCCGATGGCGAAGTGGATGAGCGAGCGGGCGGTCTGCGCGCCGTAATAGCGGTCAGCGGGGACTTCGATCTTGCCCATCGAGTCGGACTCGGTGCGCGTGGGCACGGCAACGGCGGGAACGGTAGCTTCAGACATAAAAAACTCCTGGGTGGTTCTGGAGACAGAGTTTAGCAGGATGAAAGAAGTCAGGTAAGAACGTAGAGGAGAAAACGAGGTTGAACCGTTGAAGGTTGAAAAGTCGAAGGGGAGTAGATACCTCGCTTTCGAGCGTGAAGAGCGCTCTTGCACGCTGAGAGTTCCAAAATGGGAAGAATCCGGGTACACCCCGGCAGTTTTCGTAAGAATGGCAAACAAAGGACTTAAGTCCTACGTAAAACAGAAGAGTGCGCAGGCTACTGGAAATAAAGGGGTTGCGATGAGGGTGTAGACCTGTCTGATGGTATGACCACGGGGCGGAATGAAAAGAGGCTCGCGTATTTGGAGGCACCAAGCGGCGGGCAGGCATTGAGTAAGAGGCGCAGCGAGAGCGTGCGCCGGAACTACAGAAACATTATAGCATGGATCCGTTACTTGTCAAGTACTTGATTTGAAAGCAGATCGGGCGGGGCACTCGCAGCCAGGCGGGGGCAAGGTGTTTGCTAGTAAGCGTTGCGATTGATGAGGCCGGAGAGAACGGTAAGGAGGATGATGCGGAGGTCGAAGGCAAAGCTCCAGTTCTGGAGGTAGTAGAGGTCGTACTCGATACGCTTGTCGATGGAAGTGTCGCCGCGCCAGCCGTTGACCTGAGCCCAGCCGGTGATGCCGACGCGCAGGCAGTGGCGGTTATTGTAGCGCCCGACTTCCTGAAGGAACTTGTGGACGAAGTGGGGACGCTCGGGGCGGGGACCGACGACGCTCATGTCGCCTTTGAGGACGTTGAAGAACTGAGGCAGCTCGTCGAGGCTGGCACGGCGCAGTAGGGAGCCGAGAGGGGTGCAGCGGGGGTCGCGGGCGGTGGTCCAGCGCGAGTCGCTTTCGGAGGTGGCGGCGAGGCGCATGGTGCGGAACTTGTACATCGTGAACGGGCGGCCGTTGAGGCCGATGCGCTCCTGGGTGAAAAAGACAGGACCGGGAGAGGTAAGGCGGATCAGCAGGGCAATGAGGAGAAGAACGAGCACGGCGGCGGCGAAGCAGACGTCGAAGGCGCGCTTGAGGAGGGCGTAATCGAGAAAGTCGGCGGGAGTCGCATCCGGCTGGCCATTGCTCTGACGCCGCGCTCCGCAAAGGAGAACTTCTTTCTTGGGCGCGGGCCAACTCCTGGGCCCGAGCTTGCAAGACCAGTTTTTGTTCCTGAGCTTTCTCCGATTCGGGGTTGAGTTTAGGAACCAAGTATCCGTAGGCGCGCAGGAGCTTTGTGGCGAGGACGCGGGTCCGCAAGTCCTCGTGCAAGCGTGTGATGATCGCTGCCTCAGTTAGGTCCGATTCTTCGAGGATCTGCCCGTTTTCGCCTGCGTCTTCAGCGACTTGGCGTTTCAACTCCACCATCAAACCGGGATCGTGATTCAAGACCTCAAGGATCTGTTCGGCCGTCGCAGCCACGTGGTCGAGGTTGTCCGCGACAATGTCACCCTCGTGCCTGGCCGGATGATGGGATGGGAGTTGCAAAGACGATTCCTGATTTGCCGGTGGCACTGTTTGATTCGATCTGGTCTGGGAAGAATCTTGGGCAGACGCCCCGCAATTCACCAGCAGCACCGAGCAAACCACGAGATGATATTTTCGACTCAAACCACGCCTCCTGTTCCTGGAGCTGCTTTCTTCCGGATAGCTTCGAGCAAAGCTTCTTCACTGGCCTCCATCTTTGCCGAGTGAATCTCGAGCGACGCCCAATAGAAAAACCCCACATTCGTGTTCGGGGCTACAGCGATAATCCGCAGAGTCGGAAAATCGCGGAGCAGCGAATCACAAAGTGGGGGGCGTTTCTGCGATTCG
>DASPTY010000139.1:0-25472 GCA_035623175.1 Candidatus Limnocylindrales bacterium
GGCATTCTCGCCAAACGTGGGCGCATTCTCTGGAAATTCCGGCAATCCCGCAAATCGAGGAAGCAACTGCAGTTCCAGCGGGTGTCCTGTGGCCAGAACCTGGTACTCTTTCAACTTTCCCGGATTGCCAGACGCCAGAACAAGTTTCAGCGGCGCTTTCCGTTCATTCATCTCGCGCTCAGGAATCTTGCAGGCAGGACCGAGCGTTGCTCTTCGCTCAGCCGGCGAATTCCCGCCGCGGCAAGCGCCAATAAATCCTGCATCTCCCCGCCAGTGAACGGCCGCCCTTCGGCAGTAGCCTGAATCTCCACAAAATCGCCGCTCCCGGTCATGACCACGTTCATATCCACTTCTGCGCGCGCATCTTCTTCGTAGGCGAGGTCCAGCATCGAGACATCGTCCACAATTCCCACGCTGGTTGCCGCGACCGTGTCTATAAGCGGCGAAGTCTTCAACATGCCCGCAGCCACCAGCCGTTCCATGGCCAGCGCCAGCGCCACAAACGCCCCGGTGATGGAAGCGGTGCGCGTGCCGCCGTCGGCTTCAATCACGTCGCAGTCAATCCAAACGGTCTTCTCGCCGAGTGCTTCCTGGTCGGTTACAGCGCGCAGCGATCGGCCAATCAATCGTTGAATTTCGAGCGTTCGGCCTGATTGTTTGCCACGCGTGGCTTCGCGTGGTGTCCGTTCTTCGGTTGCGCGGGGCAACATGCCATATTCGCCGGTCACCCAACCTTTGCCGCTGCCTTTCAGAAACGTGGGCACGCCGTCTTCCACCGTCGCGGTGCAAATCACGCGCGTTTTCCCCAGCTCAATCAACACGCTTCCTTCTGCCTGGGAAATAAAATCCGGCGTGATCTTCGCCGGCCTCATCTGATCGCTGCTTCGCCCGTCGCTTCTCACGTGGCCTCCTGTGGCCCGTCCGGGCTTATCGTACATCAATGCTTCGCGGAGCCCGTCACTTTTTCGATGGCTTTCTCGATGGGAGCAGTGAGGACGGAAATACCTGAGCGGGCCGGTGCGGCAGGTGCCGCGGTGCTCACAGGAATTGTTTGCGTCAAATCCAGATGGCCGGCAAGCGTCTCGACTTCCTGCCCGTGGATCAAAATTCTCAGCCGTTGCACTTGCGGCACGTTGGCTTCAAGCGTGCGCGTGATGGAGTCCACCGCCAGTTGCTCGCTCTGAATGCCGGAAGGGATTGCTGTGGCAAGCGCCTCGGAAAAATCGGCAATCGCGGTGCCATCCGGCAGGATGTAAAACGCCAGGAGCGCGGCGTCCGGAGGTAGAGTGCGCGACTCCAGGTCCACAGGTCCGGCCAGCAACGTGTTCAAAATCTGCTTGGCGCGCAACACTGGATCTTTCGAGAGCGGCAGTTCCACGTTGACTGCCTCGAGCGAACCGTCTTCTGACTTCGAACCCCAGAACATCTTGGCCTTCACCTTGGGATCGCCACTGGTCACGGGCGTGGGCGGCAACAATTCCCGCCGAGCCTGCTCCGCGGTCTTTTCGGTGATCTGTTTGGCCTTGTCCACTTGCCGGCGCAGGGCGGGGAAGTAAAGGGCAGCGGCAATCACCGCTCCCAGAAGGCCGCCCGCCAGCCACACGCGCCATTTTGGGCTCATGGCTGCGCTCCTGTGGCAGCGCCTGGCGTCACCGGCAGCAGATACGACGGCCGAAAGTCCGCGACGCCGCGCGCAATCGCTTCCGCGACACCCGGAATCATCTGGTCGAGATCCGCGCGGTTTTCCACCGAGACGCTGGAAATTTCTACGGCGATCGCCGGTGCCGCGATCGTCCGGAGTTGCCGCACCGGAGCGACTTGGGCTGCGGGGGGTGAACCACGGAAGCGCTGCGCGAGCTGCGCTTGCACCATGTCGCCCAGTTTGTGGCTGAGGCCGGTGAATGGCGCTTGCGCGCGGTCCCACGGGATGAGTCCGGTTGTGTCATTCGCCGGCGGAAAATCCGCCAGGACGTAGGTGCGCGCGGTCCCTGCGAGTCCCGTCGAGGCGATGTGCAGGCTGACGAAGATTGCGCCGCGCTGCGCATTAACCCGCGCCGAGCGGTCGTCGAAGGATGGGTCCTCATTTCCTTCTCGTGTCTGAATCACCAGGAAGCCCTGGCCTTCCAGGGCTCGCTTCAATTGCGCGGCGAACTGGAGTACGACATCGCTCTCGCGAATTCCCTCGGTCCCACGCGCGCCGAGGTCCGTGCCACCGTGAGCCGGATCGAGCACAACGACATTCAACCCAATGCGTTGTGGGTTCGGTGATGAATTCGAAATCGGTGCTTGGCCGGAATTGGCGGCGTTTGGCGCGGCGATTGGCGTTTGCGGCTTGTCTTGGAAGGCAAAGCCCGCGGCAGAGAGAAGCAGCCCAACTCCCAACAGAACAAGAAGGGAAAAGCGCACTGGTCGGAGAGAAGATGTCACGTGTAGCAGAATACCAAATCTGGGCGTCCTGCGACTGCGTCTTGGCTGTGATTAAGCGGTTTCGGCTGGTTCAACTGCGAGCTTCGCCACAAATCTCGCCCGTACTCTGCTCGTCGCGAAGTACATGAGGAAGCCTGCTACGATGATCAAGAAGCCAAAGAGGAGCGCGTTCATGCCTAGAATGGACTCACGTTCGCTCTCTACGGTGGCCAGAATCAGTAGCGCAAACGGGAACAGGCCGCAAGTTACCGCTCCGGCCATGCCGCCCGGCACGCGGAACCCGCGCCGCAGCCTCGGTTCACGAACTCGCAGAGCCACGAGGGTCACGAACTCCAGCATCAGCGCTGCACCGTACAGCATGATGTCCAGCGTGATCAGTCTTTGGAATCCCAGGACGAGGCAAGGCAGCCAGCAGATCGTGCAGATGATGATCGAAACCCAAGGGGTCTTGTTCTGCTTTGTTACTCTAGCGAAGACACTTGGCAGCATACCGTCCCGCGCCATAGCCAGGGGCAAACGCGAGTAGCTCAAAACCAGCGCGTTGAACATGCCAAACGCGCTCATCATCCCGCCCAGCGTCACCATGAACCGCAGCCACGGAAACCCGCCGATCGTGCCACCAATCGTCCCCGCAATCGTGGCCCAGGAACCTTCTTCGTTGAACGCCGAGGCCGGGATCCCGGTCACGTAGACGGCTAGAAAAGGAAGTATGTAAGTCAGCGAAACCAGGATGACCGCCGCGATCATCGCGCGCGGATAGGTTTTCCGTGGCCGCTCCACTTCCTGCGCGATGGTGGAAGCGTTGTCCCAGCCCATGTAGTTCCACATGGCCACCAGCACCGCACCCAGCAGAGTCACCGTTGCTCCCGTGGACGCCGCATGCGCTTCCGTGAAAGCCCCAGTTTTCGCCGGTGATAGCAGCACGACCAGAGCAAAGGGAAGCGATAGCAAGAAGAACAGCCAGATCGAAGTCAGCCCGACAATGCGGATGCCCGCAAGGTTCAACACAACGCAGGTCACCACCACGAATAGCATGGCCAGCATCCCATGATTCAGGGTTATGAGCCCGCCAAAGAGTTGATACTGACCCTCGGAGAACCACGGCACCATCTGCTTCAGGTAGATCATGAACAACGTCGGGTAGATGGCCATATCAAAGATGCTTGCCGCCAGCGAGAGCCATGCTTCCTGGAATCCCCAGAAATCGCCCAGGCCCCGTCGCACCCACGCGTAATAGCCGCCTTCCGCAGGCAGGGCGCTCGAAAGCTCGCCGATCATGAAAGCTGTCGGCAGGCACCAGAGCACCGGCAGGAACAGCAAAACCAGAATCCCACGCCCATAACCGGCACCGGAAATGATCGCCTCAGTCCCGTACGTGCCCCCGGACACCATGAAGAAGGTAGCGGCGACCAGCGGCCAGAGCGTCAGTTTGGCGACTTTTCTTCTCGCGGAGGGAATTGCCGGGGAGGGGATTTGTGCGGGCAGGGATATTGTGCTCAATTCTTTTCTCTCGTCCTCCTAAAGTGACGTTCGCGTTCCGCCCCTGCGAACCAGTTTCACTTTTTGAAGAATACAGACTCTGCGCGTGCATGCAAGAAAAAAATGCACGAAAACGAAAAATTTCTGCGGAGGAAAGTATTCGCCAGCACGGCTGCGCCGGCGATTTCGCCGTTTCCTGACCGCCTATGGAGCGTATGGGGACTCGGGCTTCGGTTTCGGAGGTGCCGGAGCTTCATGCGAATCCGTCGGGGCATGCTAGACTCGCTTGTTTGAGTTCATCCTTTGATCTTTGGAGGATTTCTCCACGTGAAACTCCATCGCTTCTTATTCTGCTTCGTAATGGCGCTCTCCGGTTCTATTACCCTCGCGCAGCAACCGACGGCCCCGCGCCCTTTTGGCGTTGACGACCTCTTCGGCATGCGTGAAGTGCACGATGCACAGATCTCTCCGGACGCCCAGTGGATTGCGTACACCGTGACTTCCAGCTCGCTGAAGGATGATAAGAGCGAAACGCGCATCTGGATGCTGCCTGCAGCGGGCGGCGACGCCATCCCGCTGACGGCCGAGGGCGCTTCTTCCGAGCATCCGCGGTGGTCGCCCGACGGCAAATTTCTTGCCTTTCTGTCCTCGCGGAAGGACGCCGAAGGCGAAGAAGGTAAATCCCAGGTCTATCTGTTGAACCGGCAGGGTGGTGAAGCGCAGCGGCTCACCGAAACCCTCCCGGGCGTCGAAGACTTCGGCTGGTCGCCTGACGCCAAGCGGTTGGTGCTGGTTCTTCGTGACCCCTCGCCCGAAGAACTTGAGGCTGCCCCAACTAAGACGAAGGACGATGGAGGCGACAGGGCTGCTTCAAAGAAATCAAAAGCGCAACGCCCGTGGGTAATCGACCGCCTGCTCTTCAAAACAGACACCGTTGGCTACCTCGATCGGCGACGCACGCACCTCTATGTCTTTGACCTTGCTGCGAAGTCCCTTACCCAGGTGACCTCGGGCGACTATGATGATTCCGATCCGGCCTGGTCCCCCGACGGCAAGTCTCTTGCCTTTACGAGCAATCGCTCCAAGCCGGACCCGGACGTCACATACAACACGGACATTTGGGTAGTCGCTGCCGACAACACCGACAAGGGTGCCAACCTGGTTCAGGTCACCACCAACCCGGGCGAAGACGACCACCCCTCTTGGTCTCCCGACGGCAAATGGATTACCTATTCAACCACCACCGATACCAGGCTCTTCTACTACGCGACCAAGCACGTCGGTCTCTCCCCCGCGTTTGGCGGCGAAGCCAAGGTGCTGACGCGCTCCCTTGACCGCATGGCGTCGTACCCCCGCTTTGCACCCGATGGACAATCCATTTACTTCGTCGCCGACGATGATGGCACCCAAACGCTCTGCCGTGTCCAAGTCGCCGACAGCCAGGTCACTCGGGCGATGCGGGGCCGGATCACCGTGGAGAACTATTCGCTGGCAAAGGACGGCAGCCTGGCCGCCTCAATTTCCAGCACAGATCGACCCTATGAGGTCTTTACCCTGACGGGCGGGCAACTCCGCCGCCTCTCCCACGTCAATGACGCCTGGCTGTCCCAATTCAAAATTGCCCAGGCGGAATATGTCTCCTTCGAGTCGAAAGACGGGACAAAGGTCCATGGCTACCTTTACCGGCCCGTGGATTATGTCCCCGGCAATAAGTACCCCACTATTCTTAAGCCCCACGGGGGACCAGTGGAAGAATACGAAGCCGAATTTGATGACCTTGCCCAGCTTTTTGCCGCTAATGGCTATGCGGTTCTCTTCCCGAACCCACGCGGCTCCTCCGGCTATGGCCAGGACTTCTGTAAAGCCATCTTTGCGGACTGGGGCAACAAAGACTTCATGGACGATATGGCCATGGTTGATTACGCCATCGCGCAAGGCATTGCCGACCCTGACAAGCTCGGTGTCGGCGGGCATTCCTACGGTGGCATCTCTACTGACTTCATCATTGCGCAGACTGATCGGTTTAAGGCCGCCACTTCATGGGCTGGCGCAGCCGAATTCACCAGCATGTGGGGCCACGACGAGTATGAGCGCGAATACGTCCTCGAACTCGGCTATCCTTGGGAGAATCGCGCGGCTTGGGACCATGTTGCGCCGTTCTGGAAGGTAAAGAACATCCACACCCCAACGCTCTTCCTCGGCGGAAACGTGGATTGGAACGTGCCTGTTTTGGGCAGCGAGCAGATGTACCAATCCTTGAAGGCGCTCGGTCGCGAGACTCTCCTTGTCGTCTATCCGGGCGAATACCACGTATTCATCACTCCGTCGCACATCAAAGACCGCAATGAGCGCTACTTGGCTTGGTTTGCGCACTACGTCAAAGCCGACGGCACGCCTGCGCGCCCGGCCGAAAAGCCCGCGAAGACGGCAGACTAAACTCGTTGTAGGCTCCGCTTGGCTCGCCCTGCTCCCTAGGGCAGGCCGCTTTGTCATTCCCCTGACGAGAGAGCGCGACAAACCACGTCAATTCAGCCCTGTCGCACACTGTCGCTTGCACACCACGCACGCGCCTTCTAATTTGGCGCCTGCGGTCCGGACTGAATTTCAACTTCAGGAGGAACGAAATGAGCAACTGGATTCCAAGAGCGGCACTCAGCGCGGGTTGCGCACTTCTCTTTGCGGCGGCATCCTTCGCCGCGGAAAAGTACAATCACGTGGAATACATGAAGCCGAAAGTCGAGGGACAAAAGAAGGACGATCATCCGGTCAAAGGCAGCATCTCTTTTGACAAGGACAAGAAAAGCGTCGAGTTCTCTGACGAAAAGGGCGCTTCCGTCATAAGCATCCCGAACGAAAAGATCAAGAACATGCTCTACGAACAAACCTCCAAGCCACGCTATGCGGAAGCCATTCTCATTAGCCCCTTTTTCCTCTTCACTCATTCCAAGAAGCACTTCCTCACCATTCAGTACGCCGACCTAGACGGCCAGGGAAAGTTCGCCCTGTTCCACATGGATAAGAGCAACGCCCGCGACATTGTAGCCACCGCGGAGGCCGAGACCGGCAAGAAAGTGGAACGCAGCGAAGAGAAGTGACGCCGGGATGCGGGCGCCCGGAATCCTTGCCACTCCGGGCCGGCTCTTCGACTTATCACTTTGAATTAGTGATCTTTGTTTCGCCGCAGACTTCCGCATCTGCCGTGAAACAGAGAATCCTACCAGACGTACGGCACCAGGCGGTGGCGGGTTTCCTCACAGTATTCGGTGTACCCGGGCAAATCCTGGCGAAGAACCTTCTCCTCATTCAATAGACGCAGCACGATGAGAGGAACAAACAGGGCAAAGACGGGAAAGGCCACGTAGGAACCAAGCGCGAGCGGCACAACCGGCAGTGACATACACATCCCCAAGTACATGGGGTGGCGAACCCACTTGTACGGTCCCGTCGTGATCACTTTTTGCCCCGCCTCCACCTGAATTGTGCGCGCCGCAAAGCGGTTCACATTCATCACCCAGAGGATTATCAGAGCGGCTGCCAGGATGATTCCCAGTGCCACGATGTTCAGCCACAGAGGCTCCGGACCGGCCCATCGCCGGCTCCACCCAAATCGAAAATCGAAACCTGGAATCAGGTAGCCTAGGAAGAAAATCGCGTACAGAGCTTTCATGAGCACCTGCTGCTCTTTCACTTTCTCCTTGTGCAACATGCGCCGTTTCAGAAGTTCAGGATCCCGTTTCAGGTAATAAAGGAAGAAGAAAAAATAAGGAGTAAACCAAACGGCAAGCAAGGCCCAGCCTTCCCAGTATCGCAGCGTGCCCGCAGGGAGGAACAAGATGAGTATGAAAGACAAGAACCCAACGGCAAATTGCAGGGCAAATCTGAGTTCTAGACTCATGGGAGTTCTCTCATCGGCACTTCTGTGCCTTATCTGTCTCGACCGAGCATTTTCGAGCATCTTGCCGATGTCTGTCAGTTACTCCCGTCACGTTTGCTCTTCCTCTCCTGCCCGCGTTATCCTCGCTTGTTTCGTGGAGGATACACATGTCCCGCCTGGCGAATCGCGTATCGTTATGTCTGATTCTGTCTGTGATTTTTCCTTTGATCCCTCTGTCCGCCCAGCAGTTCGACCAGAAGCTCTTTGCTGAGATGCGCTGGCGCTGCATCGGACCGTTTCGAGGTGGACGCACTGTTGCCATCACGGGTGTACCCCATCAGCCCAGCGTCTTTTATATGGCGGCGGTGAATGGCGGAGTATGGAAAAGTGACGACTTCGGGAACACTTGGAACCCGATCTTCGATGACCAGCCCACTGGCTCGGTTGGCGCAATTGCGGTCGCACCGTCGGATACGAACATCATTTATGTGGGCAGCGGCGAGGGCCTGCAACGGCCCGACCTCGCCGTCGGCGATGGCCTCTACAAGTCCACAGATGCAGGGAAGACTTGGACCCATCTCGGCCTTCGCGGCGCGCAACAGATTACAGCCATCGTCGTGGACCCGAAGAATCCGGATCGCCTCTTTGTTGCTGCCGAAGGTCACCCCTACGGGCCGAACGCCGAGCGAGGCGTGTTCCGCTCACTCGATGGCGGGAAATCCTTTGAGAAAGTCCTCTATAAAGATGAGAACACCGGGGCCGCGGACGTCGTCATGGACCCGAGCAATCCGCAGATCCTCTTTGCAGCGCTCTGGGCCGCGCGCGTCGCTCCCTGGGAAATCCGCAGCGGTGAGTCCTTCATCATCCCCGGCAGCGGCTTGTATAAATCAGAAGACGGCGGCACAACCTGGCGACCCATCACCAAGGGTCTCCCCACGGCCGAAGACGGACTCGCGCGCATCGGCATTGCCATCGCCTCCAGCAATCCGAAGCGAATGTATCTCACTGTGGAAACGAACAAAGAGAAAGCCGGCATCTACCGCTCGGATGACGCGGGAGAATCCTGGAAACTCGTGAATCCGGATCGCCGCATCGGAGGCCGCGGGCCCGGAGCTATGGGCATCGCTGTCGCACCGGATAATCAGGACACGATTTACGTCGCCAACACCACCGCCTGGAAATCCACTGACGCCGGAAAAACGTTTGTTGGCTGGAAGGGCGCTCCGGGAGGAGACGACTACCAGCGCATCTGGATCAGCGCGGAGAATCCGCGAATCATCGCCATTTCCGCGGACCAGGGCGCGGCCGTCAGCGTGAACGGCGGCGAAACCTGGAGCAGTTGGTATAACCAGCCCACCGCGCAATTCTTTGACGTCACCACCGACAATCGCTTCCCCTACTGGGTCTACGGGGGTCAGCAGGAATCCGGCAGCGTAGCGACGAAAAGCCGCAGCGACTACGGCGAAATCTCCTTCCGCGACTGGAGCTTGCCCGGTGTTTTCGAGTACGGCAGGGTGGCTGTTGACCCGACCGACGCCAACATTGTGTACGGCGCGAAGCTCACCCGTACGCGCCAGGACATCGGCGAAGTCGCCGACATTGCTCCCGAGCCAGTTCGCCGCGGCGAGTATCGCTACAACCGCACTCTCCCCATCGCCTTTTCGCCACTCGATTTGAAGACCTTCTATTTCGGGGCAAACGTGCTCTTCAAAACCACCGATCGTGGCAACAGTTGGACCATCTTCAGCCCGGACCTGACTCGCGAATCGTACGAGATGCCCGCTAATCTCGGGGCCTTTTCCGCCGGCGATCCGGAAAAGGGCAAGCACCGCGGCACGATTTATGCCTTAGCGCCATCGTTCAAGGAGGCTGACACCATCTGGGCCGGCACCGACGACGGCTTAATCCACATTACGCGCGATGGTGGCAAGTCCTGGAAGAATGTGACGCCGCCCCAGCTCATCCCCTGGGCCAAAGTCTCCATTCTCGAAGCTTCTCATTTTGACGCGGGCACGGCCTACGCTGCGGTGAATACTTTCCGCCTCGATGACCTGCGCCCGCACATCTATCGCACGCGCGACTTCGGTGCCACCTGGCAAGAAACCGTGACCGGGCTCCCGCCGAACGCGCCTTCAAACGTCGTGCGCGAGGATCCACTACACAAAGGTCTGCTCTTCGCCGGAACGGAGACATCGGTCTATGTGTCCTTCAACGACGGCGATTCCTGGCAGCCGCTCCAGCTCAACCTGCCGCACACTTCCATGCGCGACCTGAACGTTCACGGCGACGACTTGATTGTTGGCACCCACGGACGCTCCTTCTGGATTCTCGACGACATCACCCCGCTTCGCCAATTGACGGACGAGGTGGCAAAGTCCCCCGCATATCTTTTCGCTCCGCAGGAAGCACTGCGCTGGCGCTGGAACCGCAATCCCGATACGCCGCTTCCGCCCGAGGTTCCGGCGGGGACGAATCCCCCCGACGGCGCCATCCTCGACTACTGTCTTTCCGCCAACGCACAGGGACCCGTGATTTTGGAGATCCTGGATGCGAGTGGCGAACTTGTGCGTCGCTACGCTAGCACCGATAAGCCGCTCTCAATGGAAAAGATCGCCTCGCAGCATCCGATACCGATGTACTGGGTTCGGCCGACGCAGGTTCTTTCCGCTATGGCGGGAATGCACCGGTTCGTTTGGAACTTGCACTATGCGCCGCCCGATGCGCTGCAGTATGAATTCCCAATTTCGGCCATTCTGCACAACACTCCGCTGCACCCGCTCGGCGCCTGGGCGCTTCCCGGTTCCTACAGCGTCAAGCTGACCGTGGATGGCAAGAGCTACACGCAACCACTGACCGTGAAAATGGATCCGCGCATGCAATCATCACTCGAAGGCTTGCAGAAACAGCATGAAATGCAGATGGGCGCAGTCGAGGGAATGAATGAAAGCTACGAGGCTCTCGAGCAGGTCAAGTCCGTCCGCGAGCAAATCAAGGGATTGACGCCAAAAGCAAAAGGGAACGAGAAGCTGACCAAGGCTCTTGCTGTTCTGGATCAACAGTGCGCTGAACTTGAGGGCGCCACACAACACAGCTTCTTCGGGGTGCCCCCGAGCGGCAAGCGGCCCGAAAACCTCTCCACTCTCAATCAACACTTCGCCACCATCCTTGCCATCGCGGACAGTGCGGATGTCGCACCGACCACCCAGGCGCTTGTCGCAGACCGCGAGCTGGATGAAAGCGCCACGGCTCTGCGTAAGCGTTGGAGCGTCCTGCGGGAGCGCGACATCCTGGACCTGAATGGGGAATTGAAGAAAGCGGGACTACCTCCTATCGATCCCAAGAAGCCCCTTGCCGAAAAACTAGGCGGGGCCAACGAAGGCGACGACGAACCGTAGTCCTCGACCTGCGCCTATTCCAGTTGCTCTAATGAAGTGAGCACGATTCTCGTCAGCGTCGGACTGGGAAAGAGCCGGTTTGAGAGTGAATGCTTATCTGTCAGTGCTCACTAGTTCACCGCAGGTTTTTCGCGAAGAAGGCGTCAATCCGCTTGTCCGAATCCGCGGCCGCTTCAGGGCGGTAGCCCGCCTTGTTGTTCGGGTTCTGAAACGCGTGCCCGGCCCCATCGTAAATCTTAATGTCTGCGGTTTTGCCGGCTGACTTCATCGCGGTCTCGAACGCATGCACGCTCTCTGGGGGAATGCCTCGATCGTCCGCGCCGAAGTTTCCAAGCATGGGCGCCTTTATCTTCGCGATGATGGCCGAATCGGTGGGCAGAGAACCATAGTTCACGACGAACGCCGCCAGCTTTGATTGATCCTCCGCCAACTTGATCGACCATCCGCCACCCATGCACCAGCCTATCGAGCCGATCTTGCTCGCCTCCACGTCTGGGCGTGAAGCTAGGTAAGCGAAGGCTGCCTCGAGATCGCGCAGACCGCGATCGTCCGGCAATCCGCGCATCAGGATGTGTGCCTCGTCAGGGGTCGTGCCTGTCTTGCCGCGGTACAAGTCCACGGCCAGCGCCACGTACCCCTGTGACGCAAACCTCTGCGCCTGTTGTTCCACCCAGTCATTCAGGCCCCACCATTCATGGATCACAATGATCGCAGGATACTTTCCTGCACCTTCCGGCAACGCCAGGTAGCCACTGACGGTGTCATCGCCACTCCTGTAGCTGACCATTTCCGCCTTCGGCGAATCAGCCCTTAAGACGGCAATCATGCCAAGCATGCAAACGGCCAGGATCGCCATAAAGAATTTGCGGTTCATGGTTCACCCCAAAAAAGAAAAAGGCTCCGGAACTCTAACTCATTCCGGCGCCTGAATCCACTGCAGGCAGATGTACCGCGCTCAATTGCTCTTTGCCAACTCATCCAGTGCTGCTAGAACCTCGTCGCTGTGCCGCTTCACATCAACATCTGTCCAGACCCTGCGCACAATTCCGTTCGGATCGATCAAGAAGGTGTGCCGCGCGGAGAGCTTTGCCACACCCAGGTTGATCACCGAGTAGTATTTTTGAGAAACCTCTTTGTCCGTGTCCGCCAGCAGCTTAAACGTGAGGCTTTCTTTGGCGCAGAAATCTCGGTGCGATTTCTCGTCCTGCATGCTAACGCCAAGGATTACGGCGTTCACCGCGCCGTATTTTGCAAGGTCGCGTTCAAAGTTGTGTGCCTCGATTGTGCACCCGGGAGTCATGTCCTTGGGATAGAAGTACAGAACGACCCACTTGCCTCGGAAATCGTGCAGGCTGACCGGCTTTCCTTCTTGAGAATTGGCCGTGAAGTCGGGCGCCGGCGATCCCACCGGCAGATTCCCCTCGCCCGGCCGCAACCACATCGCAAGGAGCGCCAGACTCCCTGCCATCACCACCAGCACACCCAGCGCAAGCATCATTCGGAGGCTCATCCCTCACCTCGGCAGACAATAGCAGAGTCTCCTTCGATTTGACACCAGCTTGGGATGCGACGAGGCGCGGCGAGGTAACTTCTCTGCGGCCAAGGGTTCGCCCTCGAATCTACTTCTTTGCCAAGGACGGCTCCACGGGTTCCGCCTTTCCCGCGTAGCGTTTTGCTTCCGGACTTCGGTGGCTCCAGTCTGACGGCGGGAACGAGACTCGCCAAAAGCGCGGGCAGGGTTCATTAAACGCGACTCCAATTTCTGGACCGTCGTTTTGGCCGGGGTCGATATCAACCACCTTGCAGACCAACTCCTCATTTGTTGCTAGATTTTTTATGCGCAGCTCCTGCCCAACAAGGATAGCCTCCCTCAACTTGATCAGCGCGCCGTGTGCGTTGACCACGATGGTGTGGGTGGATTCCGAGAACGGGGCTCCATTCGCGCGCTCCCCGGATATTCGAATGGGAAGGGACAGCAGAATCCGCTGGCTGCGCCGCTGGTTAGTAAGGGGACCGGGCCGGGTGTTTGTTATGCTCACAGGAATCTCCTCCTGCCTGTGGTTCGTCATGAGCATGAGAGGAGCCATCTGGAAGCGAAAAACGCATCCGGAATCGGCACGCGGCTCACATGAGAGAGTTCTGACCCGCCCTTTCAATCCTGCTTGCCTACTGTGCAGTTCTTTTCCTTTGTTCCTCAACTCATTGAAGGAACTATCCTTGGCGGTCGCTCTGTCCACGTCCATCAGCGAGGTCTACCCGGATCATCTCCCAACCAGCTTCGCACTCTGCCTGCACTGATCTTTTGGCCCGACCGGAGAACGGGAGCGACCGTACCGAATCGGAACTGATTGTGCCGTCAGGACCATTCACTCCAGGCCTCAAATCCTCCACGCTCGGCGGTCTTCCCGTTCTTTACTCAGACGGCAAATCCAGCACTTCCGCATTCTCTCTTCCCGTTCACCGTTGCTATCATGCCTAGCGGGTACCTTCACCCTCCTATGATTGCCCCGGAGCCTCAACTCGATCCGGCCACGAACTGGGGACTGCCTGCTTTGCAGCAAGTTCGCGAAACGCGCCGCCGCCACCAGGAATCCCTCGCTGGCCAGCGCTCCAAATGGATTCGTGCCAACAAGTACTTCTACGGCCGGGTGCAACGGCTGCTGCGGTTCATCGTCGAGCCCGGCAAGCGTGTCCTCGAATTGCGTTGCGAAACCGGCGATTTCCTCGCCAGTACCAAGCCGAACTACGGCGTCGGCGTCGAAATCAGCGATGCCATGTTGGCCTGCGCGAAGGCGGAGCACCCCGAACTCAATTTTGTCAAGAGCGATCCCGAGGAACTCGATCTGCACGAGTCCTTCGATTACATTGTCTTCGACCACATCTTCGATACGGTGGACATCCTGCGCGCCTTCGACCGCGTCCGCGCCCACTGCACTCCTGATACGCGGCTCATCATCATCAACTACAACCAATTCTGGCAGCCGATTCTCGAGTTAGCTACCAGACTCCGTCTCCGCTCGAGATTCGTCGAGCCCAACTGGGTGAGCGAAGACGACATCCGCGGTTTCCTCCGCCTGGCCGGATTTCGCCCCGTGCGGAAGCATCGCCTCTTACTCTTTCCGAAGTACTTTCCGCTGCTTTCGACTTTCTTTAACGATTTTCTGGCGCGCCTGCCCGGAATCCGCCGCCTGTGTCTAATGCAGGTGATGGTGGCGCGGCCTGTCGCCCAGCCGCAACAAGCATCTGATGTCACCGTCTCGGTCATCGTGCCCTGCCGCAACGAAGCGGGAAACATCCGCCACGCTGCGGAACGCATCCCCGACATGGGCCGCCACACCGAAATCCTCATCTGCGACGATAAATCAACCGACGGCACCGCCGATGAAGTCCGTCGCATGCAGCACCTCTACCCGGAAAAGGACATCCGCCTCGTTGACGGGCCCGGGATTTGCAAAGCTGAAAACGTGTGGGCCGGTTTTCGCGCGGCTCGCGGCGACGTGCTCATGATCCTCGATGCCGATCTCACCGTTATGCCGGAGGAGTTGCCCTTTTTCTTTCGGGCCATCGTCGAAGGGCAAGGTGGGTTCATCAACGGCAGTCGGCTCGTCTACCCGATGCAGGAATTGGCCATGAAGTTCGCCAACATCCTCGGGAACAAATTCTTCAGCCAGGTTTTTTCCTTTCTCCTCGATCAGCGCATCAAAGACACACTCTGCGGCACAAAGGTTCTATGGCGAAAGGATTGGCTCCGCCTCCAACCGCTGATCGGCAGTTGGGGCATTCGGGATTTATGGGGAGATTACGAGCTTCTCTTCGGTGCCAGCAAGCTCCATCTCGACATTGTCGAGATTCCCGTCCATTACCAGGAACGCATCCACGGCGTCACAAAAATGACCAAAGTTTTTTCCAACGGCTGGCGCATGATGCGCATTTGCTGGCACGCCTGGCTGCGGCTCGGAGGCTAACTCTCCTTGGCCGCCTCGTTACTTCGCCGTTTGCTGGCCCATCCGCTCACCGCCACGCTGGATCTTGATGACCCAGCCACTACTGCGCTTCGCCGGCGAATCATCGCCTCGAAACCTTTCTTGAAAGCCATCTATGATGAGTGGTATGCCGCGCTCGCTGCAGGCCTACCCCAAGGCACTGGCGTTGTGCTGGAATTGGGTTCCGGCGCGGGCTATTGTGCCGACTTCATACCCGGCCTCATCACTTCAGACGTTTTTCCTTGCCCCGGCGTGCAGCTTGTCATTAACGCAGTGCATCTTCCTTTTGCGGCTGGCTCGCTCCGCGCCATCGTGATGACCAACGTACTCCACCATCTTTCCGACGTGCGCCAGTTTTTCCGCGAAGCCGACCGCTGTCTGCGTCCTGGTGGAAAAATTCTCATGATCGAACCGTGGATGACGGCGTGGTCGCGCTTCGTCTACCGCCACTTGCACCACGAGCCATGCTTTCCCGCAGCCAAAGAATGGACGTTTCCCGCCGCCGGGCCACTCTCGGGCGCAAACGTAGCTCTTCCCTGGATTCTTTTCGAGCGTGATCGTGCAAAGTTCCATGACGAATTTCCGCGATTCGCCGTGGAGCAAATCCGCCCACTTCTTCCAATTCGCTATTTGCTATCCGGGGGAGTGGCGTTGCGCAGCCTGATGCCTGCTTTCACCCAGCCCGCTTGGAGAGCATTGGAAACTGCCTCGCAGTCTCAAATGTCGCGCCTCGGCATGTTTGCCTTTATTTCTCTGGGGAAAGACGGTCATACTTCCTGAAGATGCTGACCACCAAGACAAAAGTCGCTCTCGCCGGGCTCGCCTACAAGTTCATGGCCTTCGGTCGCGGCGTGTTCGGAAAAAGCGATTCCGTGATCGTGGAGCGTCACGGTATCCGCTACCAACTGGATCTCAAGGAAGGCATCGACTTCTCCATTTATCTCCTTGGCGCATTCGAACCCGGCACGCGGAAAACTTTGCAAAAGCTTGTCAAACCTGGCGACACCATCTTCGACATCGGCGCCAATATCGGTGCCCACACGCTGACTCTTGCGCAGAGTGCCGGTCCCTCCGGCAAGGTCTTTGCCTTTGAGCCGGCCGACTTCGCTTTCGAAAAGCTATGCCGTAACCTGGCGTTAAATCCCGGATTCCAGGCCTGCACGTTTCCTCAGCAAATCCTTTTCGCCGCGAAGCCCTCCCAACAACCGGAGCAGGAGATTTATGCGAGCTGGCCGCTCGAGAGCGATGGTTCCGTCCATCCTAAGCATCGCGGTCGGCTCGTTTCTGCCGCCCGCGCCGCCGTGGACACGCTCGACGCCTTCGTTGAGCAGCGGGCCCTGCCTCGCCTCGACTTGATTAAGATCGACGTAGATGGAAATGAACTCCCCGTCCTTCAGGGCGGCATAGACACTCTTCGTCGCTTCCGTCCAATCCTCGTGATGGAGATGTCTCCCTACATCCACGCCGAACGCCACCACAACTTCGCCGACTTTGTCGCCCTTCTCAAAAGTGCTGGCTATGGGCTGACCAACGCGGACAATGGCCGACCTGTGCCCCTCGACGCAACACAACTCGAGCGCCTCATCCCCGACGGCGCCAGCATCAACGTCGTGGCACGCTGCCCGAAGACGGACGTCGCCTAATCGCAGCAGAACATGTTTTCGATGTTGGGACAAAGGCGGCTCAGGACTGCGTTTCGGAGGACTGCCTCCCTATCTTCCGCTCCACCACACGATGGTCACGCCGATGCAGACCACGGCGATCCCGACCCAACGGTTCCGGCTGATCCGCTCGCCAAGGAAAGCTCTGGCGCCGAACGCTCCTGCGGCATAGCTTAGCGCGCTGACTGGCACAACGAAGCTCACTTCCAGGATAGAGAGAATCGCCAGCAAAGAGAAGAATCCCAGCGCCATGAGTGCGACGCCGAGCCACATCCAGGGCAATCGCACTGCCTGGAGCAAAAACTGCATAATCGCCTTTGGCCGGAAGTCGTGCACCTCTCCGATGCTCTTCATGGCACGGCTCACGCAAAGCTCGCCTCCTGTGCCCGCCACGACAATGAAGAAGAACAGGAGGACTTCGAGCATTAGGCGTGTACTCCCGTCGTCCTTGGTGCTGTGCGTCCCACGAGAAAAACTCCGAGGCAGATTACCAGAATGCCGAACCACCGCAGGGGTGACACATTCTCGCCGAGCAGAAAATAACTCAGCAGGGCCACGGTTGCGTATGCCAGCGAGGTAGCCGGCTGAACGTAACTGTAATCCGCCCACGTCAGCAGCAGCATGTGCACGATCATGAAACCCAAGAGGCAAGCGATTCCCAACCACACGAAAGGCGAAGTCAACGCAGCGGCGGCCATCGAGACAATTCCGCCGAGATTATGCAGGCCCGCCGGCGAGATGTTCTTCATGCCTTTACCTAGCAGCACGTTCCCCATCGGGCCCAGCACGATGCTGAGCAGAATCATGGGGAGGGATTTGAGTTGGAGGCGTCGAGTGTGAGTCACTTAAACCAATCTACTCTGCGATGTGAAGGCGCAAGCGCCCAGAACCTGTTTCACAATAAGGGATGACAATCAATTTTACGCGAATCGCCGCTGCATAAAAAGGCGAGTATAAGCTCCTCGTACATTCAGCACTGCCGCAATCGAGAGTTCGGCTATGCTAGTATCACGGGGCGACCCATGGTCGGGACCCGGTGAGGCCCATTTGAAACCTGTCGAGTATCTTCTCCTCTTCTTGGGAACTGTTCCGTTTATCTATTATTTTCTCGTCATCTGGAGTTCGAGCCGCTATTTCCTCCAGGCAAAAAAATACTCTTGGGAAAATCCGGATTTCGCGCCGCCAATCAGCAATCTGAAGCCCGTCCGTGGCTTGGACCCCGAAGCCTACGAGAATTTTGCCAGCCTGTGCCGCCAGGACTACCCGGAGTACGAGCTGATCTTTTGCACCACTGATAGCACCGATCCTTCTGTCCCGGTGATTGAGAAATTGATGCGCGACTTCCCCGAGCGCAACATTCGCCTGCTGTACAGCCAGGGGCACTCGGCAATCAACGATAAGGTTGCCAAATTGGGCTTGATGTTACGCGAAGCGCGACACGACCACATCGTCATCAACGATTCGGACGTACGCGTCGAGCCCGACTATCTTCGAAAAGTCATCGCACCGCTGCGCGATCCCAACGTCGGTGGCGTTACCTGCTTTTATGTTTCCACAGAAGACAAGAATTTCGAGGAATCCCTTCAAACGATCGGAATGATCTCGGATTTTTATGCCGGGATTTTGGTGGCGTGGCAGCTGGACGGCGTGCATTTTGCACTGGGCCCGACAATGGCTTCCACCAAAGAACGTATCCGGAGCTTCGGGGGTTTCCAGGTGCTGGAAGGCCGCCCGGCCGATGACCTCTTGTTCGGGCGCTTGATTGCGGAGCAGGGATTCGAGATGAAGTTGCTCCCGTACGCCGTGCAATCTGTGCCCGACTATGAGGGTGTAGGCGCATTATTCTTGAAACGTCTTCGCTGGATGACCGTGATGCGGAAGATGCGTCCGGCGGGCCACATTGGTTTGCTGTTTACTTGGGGCTTGCCGTGGACCATCCTGGCCGTCGCGATTCACCCCACGATTGCCGTCGCAATTGCCTACTGGGGTGGCTACCTGGCATGCCGTTTTCTTATGACTTGGCTCATCGGCGTATATGGGCTGAAACAGAACAGTATCTGGCAGAAGCTGGCTTTGATTCCTGTCTGGGACTTGATGGCCTTCCTTGTTTGGCTGACGAGCTTTACCCGAAGGTCCATTCGCTGGCGTGGTGTGGATTACCAGCTGCAAAGCGGCACCGGAAATTTTGTCGTTCCCACCGGCGGCACCGCTGCCGCGTCCAAACCCGGCGCGATGCAGTGAGAATTGCCAAACGGCAAAAATGGGCGATAGAACTGGCTTGTTCCAGCCTTACTGAAAGCTGCTCTTCTTCGCTGCTCCGACCGCCGACAAAACGGGCACGGCAGTGCGGTTCTGCAAACTGCGATCATTGTTGGGCTCCCGCCAATTCACCGTCGGCATAATGAGCGAAGTATCGGCGCGGTGCCGATACTTGATCGCGATGTTCATCAGCGAATCCAGGAGCGATTCGGACAAGAAGTGAGGCTGCAAACCAAGATCAATCAGCTTCGAGTGTTTTGCGTTGTAATAGTGCTCCTCCGCCTCGACGCGGGGATCGGGAAGATGATTGATCTCCACTTGAAGACCCAGATGATCTCCGGCCACTTGAACTCTTCGCGCCAGGTCCAGCACCGAGAACCGTTCCGTGAACTGGTTATAAACGCGGCACTCTCCTCGGCCAGCCGGATTCAGGCAAGCGATCTCGATACATCGCACGGTGTCGCGGATGTCCAGGAAGCCGCGAGTCTGTCCGCCCTTGCCGTAAACGGTCAGCGGCAAACCGATGGCCGCTTGTACGCAGAAGCGGTTCAGCACTGTTCCAAAGACGTCGTCGTAGTCAAAACGGTTAATCAACGTTTCGTCGAGCAGAGTCTCGTCGGTCACCGTGCCATAGACCACGCCCTGATTTAGGTCCGTGGCCCGCAGTCCCCAGATCTTGCAGGTGAACATCATGTTGTGGCTGTCGTGCACTTTCGACAGGTGATAGAACGAACCGGGCTGCTTCGGGAACGGCAGCACGTCCTTCCGGCCGTTGTGCTCGATCTGGATGTAGCCTTCTTCGATGTCAATGTTGGGAGTGCCGTACTCACCCATCGTCCCCAACTTGATCAGGTGGCAGTCGGGCAGCGCTTCGCGAATTGCAAACAGCACATTCAACGTGCCCACGACATTGTTCACTTGCGTGAACACCGCGTGCTTGCGGTCAATCATCGAATAGGGAGCCGACCGTTGCTCGGCGTAGTGGACGATTGCCTCGGGCTCGAACGCCTTGAGCGTGGGAAGCAGAAAGTCGTAGTCGGTGATGTCCCCGATGAAGGCTTCGATGGTCTTCCCGGTAAGCTCGTGCCAGGTGCGCAGCCGGTCGCTTAACGGCGCAATGGGCGTCAATGTCTGGGCGCCGAGCTCGTGATCCCAAAGCCTCCGCACGTAGTTGTCAATGATCGCGACAGAATGCCCCTTGGCCGAAAGGTAGAGTGCCGTGGGCCATCCGCAGTAGCCGTCGCCGCCAAGAACGATGATTTTCATGCTTCTCCCCTGAGTCTGTAGAATCCCTCGGAATCATGCGGGTCGAGCGGAAAGATCATTCGCAGATCACCCGGCCATGCTCCTGAGACGCAGTACCATGGGTCTTCGTCGCAGGAGTGTACCCCGAGGATTAAAGGATACCCGGGACCTTACTTCAAATTCCGCCCGAACTCGAAGTTAGTTCCCGAAAGCCCACAGCTGACATTCCATAATGCCAGATTCCCGGCCAGTTCTGCGAATCCGCCTCTCCCCTAAGCTCGAACAGAGCGTCAGATACACCCTCTCTTTCAGAGAGGAGACTCGCTGGGCTGGCTCGGCACGTTGGTCACCAGCATCTTGCCGCCGCTGGCCGCCACGGTCTTGACATTGTCGTCACCTACGAGCCCCGTCGCTCGCCGAACTCCCTTTAGCGTGCCCACCAAATAAAAACGTTCCTTGCCCTTCCAGAGAGTCTCGAATTCAGCGTCACTCAGGAACACTGCGGGCGCACCAGGAGCGGCGGCGCCGTACTCCATGTTATGGAGCTTCCCGTTCAACAAGAGCGGCTCCACCCCCGAATAAAAAACGACGGAAGAGAAAGTGTAATAGTGATGGTCAAGAATCAGCTTTCCTGGTGGCGCCTTGCGGTACGCCTCCGCCAACGGCCGGGTAGTAAGGAACGGATCAAAGACAACTAGGGCCAGCCGGGCCGCGTGAAAGAAGACAATCATCATCGCGGCGGTCATCAGGAATGCGCGCAAGCCCGTGGCGCGGAGATTCCCGATCGCTCCGATAAGAAACGCCACGCCTGCGAGAACCAGCGGCAAGCGCAAGTAGGCAAAGGAATCGAAAGTGAGATCCAGCATGTGGCCGAGCGACAGAGTATAAGCGGAGGGGTGGCTCGAGAGAGCGTTGGAAATGTCACCGGGAGTCGGCAACGAGCGAACTGCGTAGGCGATTGCGAGGGCAGCAATCGCGGCCACGGCACACAAAACCCCGAGCACGCGAGTCCCACGCCGGCCCCATGTGTCCTCCATTGCCATCGCTGAGCCAATCAGCAACGCCAACGCGGGATAGCAAGGCATGGAATAGTATTCCTGGGTGGTCGAGAACGTGAAGAACACCAGCAAAAAGCCCGTCCAGCAAAGCGCCAGAAGCCGGGCTCGCCCGGCCCGGTCCACGGGCTTGAAGGCAAGCTTCGCGACCGCCGGAAGATAGACGCTCCAGGGGAACAGCCACAGGAAGTGGAACAGCCAGAAATACAGGCGCGGAACCGTGTTGTAGTCTCGCGGATACCTCAGGTTCAGGAATCGCAGCACTTGCTCGTTGATGAAGTAGAACCACAGGAATCCGTGATACTGGCCGGGCCCGCTGTGCAGCGTCCAGACAAAGTACGGCGGATTCCGCAGCGTGGCCATCACATGCCACGGAACTGCAATTATCGCGGCGATGAGCGCGCCGCTGAACGGTCGCAACCGCTGCCATGTGCGCCGGAGAAAAAGCTGCCTGGTGAGGAGAAGATAGACCAGCGCGCCCCCCACCGGAAACACCACCGCGATCAAACTCTTCAAAAGCAGACCGGTGCCCAGGCTAGCTGCGAGAATTGCGGCCCAAAGCCGCGGATGCGCTTCCTCCTCATCGAGCGCCCGCAAAAACGCGCACATCGCCAGGGCGATCGTGAACGTCAGCATCACGTCGGGAATCTGGACGCGCGTAAACAAAAACAGGCCCACGCAAGTTCCCATAACGATTCCCGCGTACGCTCCGGCGCGTTTTCCAAAGGCCCACATGCCGAACGCTGCGGTAAGCAGAGCCAGTCCGATCGAAGAAAGAGCCACGGGCAGGCGCGCCACCCAGTCCGAAATGCCAAACAGCTTGTAGAAAATCGCGATGAGCCAGTAGATCAGCGGCGCTTTTTCCAGGTACACCACGCCATCGAGCCGCGCCGTCACCCAGTCTCCGCTGGTCAACATCGTCTTTGCGATTTGAGCCTGCACGGCGTCCACGTCATCCATCAAAGAAGGCGGCGACACCACGCAGCCCAGATAAATTGCGCCGGAGATGATTCCGACCAGAGCAAAAATAAGCCAACGATTCTCCAGCAGGCTGTTTATCTGACCGCGGCCGCTGGAATCCCGACCTTCCACTTTTTCATCCATAGAAATAATGTGAGCAGTCCCCAGAGGTGATATCCAGCGTTGATTTTCCGTTGCTGATGCTGATTCTTGAGCTGCTCAATCCCCGTCTGATTGAAAATCTCACCGTACTCCCTAAGTCCAAACCGCAGGGCGTCTTCCAACATGCCGCGAAGGATCCCGCGCATCCATTCGTGCGCCGGAATGTCGAAACCCGATTTCTTCCGGCGAATGATCGCTGGAGGCAGCTTGCGCTTCATTGTCTCCTTCAGAATGACTTTCTGCCGGGACCCACTGATTTTCATTTCCGCCGGCAGCCTCGCGGCAAATTCGACAATGCGATGGTCCAGAAACGCCGGGCGTACTTCCACCGCGTGCGCCATGCTCATCCGGTCGCTCTTGGTCAGAATGTCGTCCGCAAGGTAATACTTCTGATCCAGCCAAAGAAAAGGGGCCAGGTCGTCGCTGTTCTTGGGAAGGCTCCTCAGCTCACCGAGAATCGCATTCAGGGAGGCAGGCAGCGGCCGCTTCACAATCGCGCCCAACTCTTCCTGCGCAAATGTTCCGTTCCAATAGACGTGGGCCTGCTCTGGACTCAGCCGCGAGCCTTCAAGTAGCCTTTTCGCCTTGTAGTCGAAGCCCATCTTCTCATCGGAAACGGGAATGAGCCGCAACATGGAAAGCCCCAACGAAGCCGCGCCGGGTATCGCGCGGATTGTCCGCGCCATGCGATTGGCCCGATAAGTCAAATATCCGCCGAACAGTTCGTCAGCCCCTTCACCGCTCAGTGCCACCGTCGTTTTCCGCTTGCAAAGCTTGGAGAGGAACCACACGGGCAGCGCGCCCGCATCCGCGCTTGGCTCATCCGAGTAGTACGCAAATTCCTCGATGGCGCTCTGCAGATCCACCTGAGGATTCAAGTCCATTTCATCGTGGTCGGTGCCGTAGTGCTTTACCGCTTCGCGAATGTACCGCGTCTCATCGAAGCTCCGCCCTTGAAATGAAATTGAAAATGTCTTGAGTTGCGAGGAGCAGGCGTTGGCCGCATAATGCAGAATCGTCGTCGAGTCCACGCCGCCGCTTAACCACACGCCCAGCGGCACGTCCGATAAGAGATGTTCCTGCACGGCCTTCCGCATCAAGCTATCGAGTTCGGCCTTGGCGTCCTCTTCCGATATCTTCAGCGTGTTCCCGAATGGAAGCGTCCAGTAACTGCCGGTGGTGATCTTTCCGTCCTGCCACTCCATCCATTCCCCGGGCGGGACTTTCTTGATGCCGTCGATCAGCGTCCAGGGGCTGGGAACGTAGTTCAGCGAAAGGTAACAATCGAGGCCATCGAGACTGAGATTCCGCTCGATTTCGGGATGGATGAGGATGGACTTGAGTTCCGAGCCAAAGAAAAGGTCTTCGCCCTTCCGGACGTAGTAGAGCGGTTTGATGCCCATGCGATCGCGCGCCAGCACAAACCGCCTTGTCGGCACGTGCCAAATGGCGAGCGCAAACATGCCGCGCAATCGCGCGAACGAAGCCTTATCCCATTGCAGAAATGCCCTTAGAACGGTTTCTGTGTCAGAGTGCGACGTGAAGCGATGCCCGAGGGATTCCAGTTCGGCGCGTATTTCGAGGTGATTGTAGATTTCGCCGTTGAAGACGATGCCCCATTCGCCTGCGTTTTCCAGAATGGGTTGATTTCCCGTTGCTAGGTCAATGATCTTCAGCCGCGCGGCCCCAAAGGAAAAAACGTCCCGCGCAAAGACGCCCTGCTGGTCGGGACCACGGTGCTTCAGCGTTTCGGTTGCCTCCCGGATCCTTCCCTCAGGTGGGCTCCACCCTTTATGTGTGAAGCCGGCAATGCCGCACAAGGCAACCCACCTCTCGCCATTTCAAGAAATTCAAAGTATCCGTGTCCCCCAAACTAATATTCACTCCCCGTTCGCCGAAACACCTTTTTTGCGCGAAGTCGAATGGTGGAGGCGGGGGGAGTCGAACCCCCGTCCGAAAAGCGCTGCGCCGCGGAGCCTACATGCTTATCTCAGTTCGTTTGGTTCGCCCGCCGCGCTTGGAACGAGCAAGAAACGCAGCCGGCTAGTCCGATGAATCTCGCCCGAACCTTACGGACCGAAAGGCCCGGACCAGCTCACTGTGTGACGCCTCTTGCCGGGCCCATGAGCAAAGCCCGGGGAAGCGTGCGCTTAATTAATTAAGCAGCAAGTGCCAAGTTGTTGTTGGCAGTTCTAGTTTCCATCCAGTTACGGGCGGGTGGCCCCCGGCATGCCTCCGGGACGCGACAGCTTCCGTCGAAACCGTGTCGCCCCCTTAGGTTTCATTTTACCACGCCGCTAGTACTACCACTCAGCCTCTGCTCTTACAGTATTATTTGTCATTATCGCTTCGAAAGGACACGACTGAGCCTATGTCCATCGTCTTTCACCCCGCCAAGCCCGCCGACCTCGACGATCTGTTCCTCCTCATGCGTCAGATGCAGGACGACGATCCCTGGTCCGAGCCTTTCAACGAAAACGTCGTGGAAGCGAATCTTTCGGAGCTTTTGCACAATCCCGTTTTCGGCGTCATCTATCTCGCGCGAGTGGAGCAAATTCCCGTCGGCTACCTGGTCGTCTGCTTTGACTACAGCCTTGAATACCGCGGCAAAGGCGCCTGGATTGACGAGCTTTTCGTCGTGCCCGAGCATCGAGGGCAGGGAATTGGCACGCAACTTCTCGATCTTGCCGAGCGCGTCTCCCGCGATCATCACGCCCAGTTTCTCCATCTGGAAGTCAGCCACGGCAATTCCGCGATTGAGCTCTACCGCCGTCGCGGCTTCCTCGATCATCAGCGCTACCTCATGACCAAGCCGCTGAACCCCTAACGAGGCATTCGCGAACTTGTCATTCCGAGCGCAGCGAGGAATCTGCTTTCCGCTCTTTTCTTTCCGCCCGTTCAAAGAGAGAATGGCCCTATTCGTTACCTGTGACTCATCTTCGGAGGCCCTCCCATGAAGTCGAGGCTTTTCT
>DASPTY010000140.1:0-6764 GCA_035623175.1 Candidatus Limnocylindrales bacterium
ATTTTGCCCTGATCGCACAAGCGGCCACGCTCGAAGCGCGCGTGCCATTCCTCCATTTCTTCGACGGTTTCCGCACCTCGCACGAAGTGAACAAGATCGTGCCGCTGACCGACGACGACTTGCGCGTAGTAATTGACGAAAAGTCTGTCCGGCAGCACCGCGAGCGCGCGATGACGCCGGATCACCCGGTCCTGCGCGGCACCGCGCAGAATCCTGACGTGTTCTTCCAGGCGCGCGAAGCTTGCAATCCCTACTATCGCGCGTGCCCGGCGATTGTCGCGGACGTGATGGAGCGGTTCGCCAAGCAGACGGGACGACGCTATCAGCTCTTCGACTATGTGGGCGCGCCGGATGCCGAGCGCGTGATCGTGATGATGGGCTCGGGAGTTGGCGCGGCGGAGGAAGCCGTCGAGTGGCTGCAAAAGCGCGGCGAACGCGTAGGCATTCTGAAGGTGCGGCTCTACCGGCCATTTGACAGCGAGGCGTTTTTGAAGGCCCTGCCCGCAACGGCACGCCATCTTGCGGTTCTTGACCGGACAAAAGAGCCAGGAGCGCTGGGCGAGCCGCTGTATCAGGACGTGGTGACAGCCTTCATGGAACACCATGTCAGCAATGGGGCACAGCCCTTGCCGCGTATCATCGGCGGAAGGTACGGCCTCTCTTCGAAAGAGTTCACGCCCGCGATGGCGAAAGCCGTCCTGGATGAGCTGAAAAAGCCCCATCCGAAAAATCATTTCACAGTGGGCATCCAGGATGACGTGACGCACACAAGCCTCGACTACGACCCGGAATTTTCCACCGAAGATCCGCGCGCCGTGCGCGCGTTGTTTTATGGCCTGGGCTCCGATGGAACCGTCGGTGCGAACAAAAACTCCATCAAGATTATCGGCAAAGGGACGAACAACTACGCGCAGGGCTATTTCGTATACGACTCGAAAAAAGCGGGCTCCGTCACCGTCTCGCATGTGCGGTTTGGCCCCGACCCGATCCGCTCCACGTATTTAATCTCCAAAGCCAGCTTCGTCGCTTGCCACCAGTTCCAGTTCATCGATCGCATGGACGTTCTCAGCGGCGCGGAAACGGGTGCGACGTTCCTGCTGAATTCGCCGTTCGGGCCCGACGACATTTGGAATCACCTGCCCCGCAAGGTTCAGGAGACCATCCGGGAAAAGAAGCTGAAGTTCTATGTGATTGACGGCTACAGCGTGGCTCGTAAGGCGGGTATGGGCAGCCGCATCAACACCATCATGCAAACCTGCTTCTTCGCCATCAGCGGTGTTCTGCCGCGCGAAGAAGCCATCGCGGCCATCAAAAAGGCCATTCAGGATACGTACGGCAAGCGGGGCGAAGCCGTGGTGCAGAAGAATTTCGCTGCGGTTGACGAAGCGCTTTCTCACCTGCATGAAGTTGCGGTTCCGGACAAAGTTACAGCGGTCTTCGACATGCTGCCCCCGGTTGCAGAGCGCGCTCCAGTGTTCGTGCGCGACGTGTTGGGAACCATTATCGCTGGAAACGGGGACTCGCTCCCGGTCAGTCTGATGCCGCTCGACGGCACGTTCCCGACCGCCACGGCGCAATGGGAGAAACGCAACATCGCGCAGGAAATTCCCGTCTGGGACACGGAGCTCTGCATTCAGTGCGGGAAGTGCGTGCTAGTGTGCCCGCACGCGGTCATCCGCGCGAAAGTTTTCGACTCCTCGCAACTCGCGGGAGCGCCGCCGACCTTCAAATCCAGCAAGGCGCGCTGGCGCGAATTTGAAACGCTGCGCTACTCCCTGCAGGTGGCGCCGGAGGACTGCACGGGATGCCGCTTGTGCGTGGAGGTCTGCCCGGCGAAGAGCAAGAGCGAAGTGAAGCACAAGGCCATCAACATGGAGCCACAGGCGCCGCTGCGCGAGCCGGAAAGCAAGAACTGGGACTTCTTCGTGAATATTCCGGATCTTGAGCGCGAGCGCATCTCCCACAGCCAGGTGAAGGACGTGCAACTCCTCGAACCACTCTTCGAGTTTTCCGGCGCGTGCGCCGGCTGTGGCGAAACACCGTACATCAAGCTGCTGACGCAACTCTTCGGCGACCGGCTGATGATCGCCAATGCGACCGGTTGCTCCTCCATCTATGGCGGAAACCTGCCGACAACCCCGTACACGGTAAACGCGCAGGGCCGCGGTCCGACGTGGTCGAATTCGCTGTTTGAAGATAACGCGGAGTTCGGGCTGGGTATGCGCCTGGCCGTGGACCAGCACGCCGCCTATGCCCGCGATCTCGTCAGTCGTTTGAGCGGAAAGCTCGGCGATACGCTGGTGAAAGGACTGCTCGAAGCGGACCAAACGAAGGAAACGGGCATCGAAGAGCAGCGCGGACGCGTTGCGGAACTGAAGCAAAGGCTGGCGTCCATGGATTCCGCGGAAGCGCGGGCACTGCTCGCCGCTGCCGACGCTCTCGTTCGCAAGAGTGTCTGGCTCGTCGGCGGAGACGGCTGGGCTTACGACATCGGTTTCGGAGGGCTCGACCACGTGCTGGGCTCGGGCCGCAATGTGAATGTTCTCGTGCTCGATACCGAAGTGTATTCGAACACCGGGGGCCAAATGTCCAAGGCCACGCCGCGCGCGGCGGTCGCCAAATTCGCTACCGGCGGGAAGACCGCCGCAAAAAAGGACCTGGCCATGGAGGCCATCAGCTATGGCTATGTTTATGTGGCGCGCGTGGCCATGGGCAGCAGCGACACGCACACAGTGAAAGCCTTCCTCGAAGCGGAAGCTCACGACGGGCCTTCGATCATCATCGCTTACAGCCACTGCATCGCGCATGGCTATGACATGGCTTTCGGTTTGAATCAGCAGAAAAACGCGGTGCTTTCCGGCTACTGGCCGCTGATGCGCTACAATCCGGCGCTCCGGCTGGAAGGGAAAAACCCCTTCCAGCTCGATTCGAAAGCGCCGAGCATTCCTTTGAAGCAATACGCTTATCAGGAAGCGCGGTATACGATGCTTGTGCGCAGTAATCCTCTGGCGGCGCGCGAACTGCTTCGCTTGGCTCAGGACGACGTCGAGCGCCAGTGGCGCGTCTATTCGAATCGCGCGGCCATGGCAGGACGCGCGGCAACGCCCGACATTGCTCCGCACGCGCCCGAGGAAGACACGGCGGAGACCGTGAAGAAAGGAGGAGACGAGGAATGAGCGACCTTACTTCAAATTATCTGGGCCTCAAACTGAAGTCGCCGCTCGTAGCTTCGGCTTCTCCGTTGGGAGAATCCATCGCCAACATCCGCGAGCTCGAGGATGCGGGCATCGGCGCTGTCGTGCTTCCCTCGCTTTTCGAAGAACAGCTCGAACTGGAAAGCAATACGCTCGACGAGGATCTCTGGCGCGGCTCGGAGAGTTTTCCTGAGTCACAGACCATTCTCCCGGATTTGCAAACCTACAATTTGGGGCCCGAGGGCTACCTTGAACTGATTAGCGGAGCAAAGCGCGCCGTGGAAATCCCGGTCATTGCCAGCCTCAACGGCGTTTCGCCGGGCGGTTGGGCCGAGTATTCCCGGCTAATGGAAGAGGCCGGCGCGGACGCCATCGAATTGAATATTTATTCCATTCCGACGGAGCCCGCAGAAAGCGCGGCGGAAGTGGAAAAGGGGTACGTCGAGCTTGTCCGTCAGATCAAGCGAATCGTGCGCCTGCCGGTAGCCGTGAAGTTGTCGCAATTCTTCAGCGCGCCGGCCAACATAGCCGTACGGCTCGATGAAGCCGGGGCTGACGGAATCGTGCTGTTCAACCGGTTTTATCAGCCGGATTTCGACATCGAAGCCCTGGAAGTGGTGCCGCGCTTGACGCTGAGCCATCCGGATGAGCTGCTGCTTCGCCTGCATTGGACGGCGATTGTATTCGGCCACGTGCGCGCCGATCTGGCCATCACCGGCGGGGTCCACAGCGCGAATGATGTCGTGAAGTGCGTCATGGCCGGCGCCCGCGTGGCGATGATGGCTTCGGCTCTGTTGCATAAAGGAATCGACCATGCCGGTTCCGTGCTCGCAGAGCTCCACCGTTGGCTCGAAGAGCACGAATACGATTCGATTCAGCAAATGTGCGGAAGCATGAGTCGGCGTTCGGTGCCAGATCCAGGCGCCTTCGAGCGCGGAAACTACATGCGCGTGCTGAGCTCGTATACTTTCCGGTCAGAAGCGGCCAAGAAATAGCCACGCGTAATTGGCTTGATGACAGGGAAAGGCAACTTCATGCGGACGGTCATCAAGGACGGCTTTCAAAACCCGGAGACGATTCAGAAGAGTCTGCCGAAGGAGCGGTGGCCGCGATAATTCACTAGCGGCGCTCGCAAACAACTTGAAGAGGCGGGCTACTTCAAATTCCAGAACGAGGCGTCCGGCTTCACCAATTCGAATCCTGCGTCCCAGGCTTCATGGCTGCGCCAGACCACGTCGGCTTCCGCCTTGCGGCCGGTTTCCGCGTGAATCAGCCGTACTCGCTTGTGCAAGGGAACATCGGCTCCGACCACAGCCATACAACCCGAATGGCTCACATCCACGGTAACCGCGTTGGCGCGTTCCTGGGTGCCGCCTTGATCCCATTCCACCAGAAGCTTGACGCGGGTGATGATGCGCTTGTGGCCTCGCAAGCGTTCCCAACGTTCCTGAAAAGCGGCGGCGGTGGAATTGGTGGCGACGTTTGTGGTCATGATTGACCTCGCTGGAGAAGTGTTGCCGGGTCCGGGAGGAGCAAATCCTACGGTAGTCCCGGAAACCGCCGGGGTCAATAGTACTTTTCCAGCTGCGCCGTGCTGGTCAATTGCTCCGGTCTCTGAGTTTCATGCGCGTGCCTGAGTTTCAGTACCCCCGTTGCGTGCCTGAGAAGCGCCCAAAACCATGGGCAGCGGCCGCAGTTCGCGCTTCAAGGGGTCGAGGATCAGGCCAAGCGCCTCCAACGAAACAACGCCGAGCAGTGTGCTGTCGTCCTTTTCTCCAAAAATGACCGGAGAAGCGCCTTCGTTCCCGTTGAGGCGGAAGATCGCTTGCCCCATCTTGCGTTCTACCTTGGAACCATCGGCGAGAATGAACGTACGCTTCGTTCGCGCCTTGATGCCAATGCGCCTCAACACGGCGCCCGGAACAACCGAATAAGCCGCAGCCGAATCGAGGAGAAATTTGATTTCAGCTGACTTCCGCGGATTCGCCGGATTCGTGACACGCACTTGAATGTACGTCAAACCCATGCCAACCTGCTCGTCGCAGAGAAATTCAATGGTTTCGCCCTAATAATAGAAGCCTACTCCTACCGGCTTCTGTCAGTATTTCTTCCGAAATAAATCCCTTATTACATCGATCGCAATAGAAGCCGTCGACGAACTGTTCTAGCGGGTGCCCATGGAGATTTTGTGGTTGAATTTCGTCGACGCGAACTTCCGAAAGCCAAGCCGCGCGAGCATCTTTGCTCCATCCGGGAACCCAAGCCTCGTCGATGAGCATGAGTTTCGGACGAACTGCCGACGCTTCGCCGCAACGGGGACATACCTCCAAAGGTTTCGTCACCATGTTTCACCGGTTGCTTACATGTTTACACTTGGAATCTAGCATTTCGGCCGGAAAACGAAAAGGCCGGTCGCGGTGTTACCCGGACCGGCCCTGATGCTTGATTTTGGTACTACTCGTCCTTTCAAGAAAAAAGGTCACTGCAAAAACAAAAAGGCTCCAAACATCCGAAGATGTTTGGAGCCCTCTTCTTTAATTTAATCCCGGCGACGACCTACGTTCCCACACAGTTACCCGTGCAGTATCATCGGCCCAGCGAGGCTTAACTGCCGTGTTCGGGATGGGAACGGGTGTGACCCTCGCGGTATGATCACCGGAAAACGTTTAGAGGTTCGAGGTTGGAAGTTAGAGGTTAGAAGAAAAAACCCGCAACAACCAACCAAGAAAACCTCGATCTTTTTTGTGCCCGCGAGAAATGTCTCGCGAGCAAGGCAACAGATCCAGGGCTGAAGCCGGTTCCGAGACTCTTTCGAACCTCGAACCTCCAACTTCAAACCTCCAGAATGGCTGGCATACAAGTTCGGCTCGCAGCCGAACATACTGAAGAAGCAAGGCATGCTTCTATGTAACCCGGACCGAAACCGGTGGACTCTTTCACAAGTCACCAGTCACGAACCACGAGTCACTCTTTCTCTTCTTCCAAGGCCCCTTACCGGGACCTTTTTTCCCTGCGGCCCTCAACGGGCCGACAAAGACGGATTGAGAAAGTTTTATGATTAAGCCGAACGGGCGATTAGTACGGGTCAGCTTCACGCATTGCTGCGCTTCCACCTCCCGCCTATCAAAGTCGTAGTCTTCGACTGCCCTTCTTAGACCTTTGGTCTTGGGAGAACTTATCTTAGGGCAAGCTTCTTGCTTAGATGCATTCAGCAATTATCTCTGCCAGACTTCGCTACCGAGCGATGCCCCTGGCGGGACAGCTCGTACACAAGAGGTCTGTTCATCCCGGTCCTCTCGTACTAGGGACAACTCCCTTCAATTCTCCTGCGCCCACACCAGATAGGGACCGAACTGTCTCGCGACGTTCTGAACCCAGCTCACGTACCGCTTTAATAGGCGAACAGCCTAACCCTTGGGACCTTCTACGGCCCCAGGATGCGATGAGCCGACATCGAGGTGCCAAACCTAAGCGTCGATGTGAACTCTTGGCTTAGATCAGCCTGTTATCCCCGGCGTACCTTTTATCCGTTGAGCGATGGCCCTTCCACGCGGGACCACCGGATCACTA
>DASPTY010000141.1:0-8474 GCA_035623175.1 Candidatus Limnocylindrales bacterium
CCGCCAGGGGTCAGCGGCGAACGGATTAGAAACACGGCTCCGAGGAGCATAGATACAATCCCTCCCAAAAGAAGCACGCCGTGGCTAGTGATTTTCGCCTCCAGGATGAATAGCCCAAGGGCGAGGACAATAAGCAATACACCCGTGAGGTTGACCGGAAGGATCTCCATGGCGTAGAGAGCCAGTACGATGCAGATGCCGCCTATGACCCCCGGAGCGACCATGCCGGGGTGCGTGAATTCGGTGTAGAGCCCGAGCGCGCCAACGAGCAGCAAGAGAAAGAACATGTCCGGCTGGACGATGCGCGAAAGGAATCGCTGGCGCACGGAAAGCGTGAAATCTTCGAGCGCATAGTTCTGCAGCGCGAGTTGCTCCTTTTTTCCGTTGAAGCGCGTAATCTCGCGGCCATTCAAAGTGCGAAGCAAATCGTCTTTGTCGCTGCTGATCAGATCAATCAGGTGACCTTCAAGGGCTTCCCGCTCAGTGAATGCTCGCGCCTCCGTAATTGCGGTTTCCGCCAGTTTCGGATTGCGGTTACGCTTCTCGGAAAAGCTCCGCAGAAAGGCAGTGGCGTCGTTGTTGATCTTCTTCCGCATTACTTCATCAATGGGCATCGAAAACCAGGCGGGCATGAAGACCGGGGTGGCCGCGCCCGTGCGCGTTCCGGGTGCCATCGCTGCGATGTCCGCCGAGAGCAAGATCATGAAGCCAGCCGAAGCCCCGCGCGCGCCGGACGGGCTGACGTACACCGCAACCGGCACTGGCGAATCCAGAATGTGATGAATGATGTCAGTCATGGAATCGCTGAGCCCGCCGGGGGTGTCCATGGTGATTAGCACGAGCGCGGCATGTTGGCGCATCGCGTCCGCCAACCCCTCGTTGATGTAGTTGGTCATAATCGGGGCGACCATGCCGTCGAGTTTCAATTCGAGAACCAGAGGCGCTGTAGAACCAGCCGGGGTTGCCGCGACCGTGACATGAAACGACAAAAGCACCATGCCCACAGCAGCAGACATGATTCCCAGCAAAAGCCACGTCTTTTTCCAATTTCCACGAGCGATCATTTTCCACCTCCCGTGGGCTTGCTCTTCTCCAGATGCTCGAGTAATTCCTTGGCTTCGGGATAATTCGGGGCAAGCTTTACGGCTTTTTCCAACTCGATTCGCGCCAAGTCCGACTTCTTCTGCTCGAGGTAGATGCGCGCCAACACGGTTCGAACCACTGCGGAATCCCGTTCCGCCAGCGAAAGCTGCAGCTCCTGGGCTGCGTCATCCAGTTTACCCCTCCGGCGATAAATTTCCGCGAGTTCCCGATGGGCGCTGGCGTTGTGAGGGTCGGTTGCAAGCGCTGCGCGGAATTCCTGCTCCCCCAAATCGAGGCGCCCCGCGCCTAACTCCTGTCGGCCGCGGCGAATGTGCGCCACTGCGGCGTCTCGGGGGGTTCCCGTTTCTGCGGAGGAATTGTTCAACGTTTGGGGGCCTTCGAGTTGAAGCATAAGGGAGGTGATGTCCAATTCCCTTTTGAGGCGTTGATATTTTGCAAAAAATTCGGGACTTTTGGGGTCGAGCTTCAGAAGCGGGAGCTCCTTTTCGCCCAAAATCTCCGCGGCCTCCTCACGTTGGGTTGCAGCCTCCTTCTTTTTTTTCAGTTTGTCCAGGACGTAGATCAAGAAGGCCCGATCCTCTGCATTATCCGGCTGCCGCTCGATGGCCTCGCTAAAATGGGCTGCCGCCGTGGTCAGCGACTTCTTCTGAAGGGCCAGCAAGCCGAGATTGAACGGGTAATCATCTTCATCCGGATCGAGGTCGCGGGCACGGCTGAGTGCGGCCATGGCCGCGTCGAACTTGTTTTGCCGCGCGCTGGCCAGAGCCAGATTGTTGAGTATCTCGGGAAGGTCCGCGCCACTGACCAGATTGCGATGAATGTCGTCCTGCAGCGATGTGAACGCCTCCTCCGCCTTTTCGGGTTGGCCCATGCGGAGACGGCAGACACCAATAGAGAAGACGGCTTCGACACTGCGCGCGTGAGCCGGCGGTATCTTGGCGAACCACGGCAGAGCTGCTGGGCAATCGTACCGCTGAAAATAGAGGTCGCCGATGGCATAGGCGGGGTCCGGCCAGAGGGGTTCGAGCCTCGCTGCCTCTTTTAATGCGCGTAAACGAGCTTCGTCATCGTTCGCCAACAAGCCGCGAATATATTGTTCGAAGGCGCCGAGGTACAGCGGACGCTGGAGCTTCGAGAATTCGTCAAGGTTGAGGGGATAGTTCGGGTCACAGGAGCCGAGCATGCGCCAGACAAGCTTCGTGTGCAGGTCCATCAAGGAGGCCAGGGGTCCGTGTTCGCTGACCTCCGGCAAGAGCGCAACGGGATTCACACGAAGTACCCGCACGTTGACGGTGACATCATTGTCGCCCGGCGCGTAGTTTCCGAACACGACGAAATCGGCGTCCATCTCCTGGGCAATGTGCAGCATGGTTGCCCGGCTCAATTTCGTGGAAGAGGGCAGACCATTGCGGTCCATTTCAATCAAGCGGCCCGCATGGGAAAAGACCTGCTGACCCGCCGCCGAAAGCCTCTGGATCGTCAATTCCTCGAGACCTTCGCCAATCCAATCGAGACTCGGCCGCACGCCTGCATTTTCAAAGGGAAAAACGAGAAAAATGCCTTCTTGCGAACCGCCAGGGCGCGTTTGCCCAGCTGCCAGATGACCCGCCGGAAGAGAGAAGAAGAGAGTAATCAGGAACCGACGGAACCTGTGCGTACGGGGCGAGCGCACTCTCATTCTAGGTTCATTGTAGCAGAGTGGAACTTGCAAAGCGCCGGTAGCATGCTTCCCTGAAAATGGAAGTGGCGCTCGGGAATGATATCGGTCCTACGGTTTGGCAATGTCCGGTGGCTTGTCGTTCAAGAAATCCTGTACGGCGGGATTCTTGATGACAGCCGCAAACGAGGGATCGGTATTCACGGACTTGTTGAGGTCCTGATAGCCTTCATCGCGGGCCTTCTTCAAGTAGAGGATGCAGCGGTCCACGTTTCCCGACTCGGCAAACGATTTTGCAAGCAGGAAGTAAAAGCGTGCCCGGTCTGTAGCGATCGAACGGTCTTGAATGACGGTGCCAACGCGCGACCTTGCCGCCTCGAACGAATCGGGATCGATTTGTAGGGCTTTGCGGAAGGAGGCAATGGCTTCTTCGTATTTTTTGTCGGCAAAATAGGCATAGCCCAGGTTCAGGTGGAACGGCGCAAAATCCCCGCGCATGCCTATGGCTTTGTTGTAATAGCGGATGGCCTTGGCATATTTCTTCCGCTCATAGTAAATCGTGCCCATGTTGTTGTGGGCATCGGCGTAATGCGGATCGAGCTTGCCGGACTTCTGGTAGCACTTGAGCGCAGGGTCCAACTCAGCCTGATTGTGAAAACTGATCCCGAGTTCGTTCCAGTAGACGGCGTTCTTCGGTTGCTGCACCGTCAGTTTGTGGAAGATCTCCTGAGCTTCCCGATATTGTTTGCGAACAAGATACAAACGGGCCAAGTCTTCGTCCGAAAGGCTCTGGGATTGGCCGGCTGCGGACGGACTTGCAGGAACAGTGGATTGGGAAGTGTCGGGCTTAGTCTGAGCGGAAGTGACGAACGGAGCGAAGAACAGAAGGAAGGAACCAGCTGGAATCGCCAAGTAATGCCTGGTCATGGCGAATCTCCTTTGTTGTCCCGAACGGGTTTCTCGGGTTCTTTTTTCTTCTTCTCCCCAAAGATACCAAAAATCTTCTGCAGCGGCCCTTTTTTCTTTTCCGTGGCCGTAGCGGGAGCGGCGCCTTGCTGACCGGCCGGCGCCTGCGCATCCTTTATCTCCGGTTGTCCGGGGATGCCACTGGGAGCGGGTTGCGCCGGCTTAGGATTTCCACCTCCAAAAATGTGCGAAAGGAAGGAGCCGGCCGCAGTAGCCGGACCATGGCCACCGTGAAGTTCACAGGTTTGTACAGGCGCGGACCCGGTGATGTAAACCTCTTCGCGCGTCGAGGGGCACGATGGTGTGGCCACTTCCAGCGTATCGGAGTCAATGACAATCGAATCGACACCCTCGGGACGCTGGAAGTCCATCACGTCCCGGTAAGCCGGCATGGCGGTAGCCTTAAGCATGAAGTCGGCCCAGATGGGCGCGGCGGTCACGCCGCCCGTGAGGCCCAGGTCGCGGTTGTCGTCGAATCCGATCCAGATGACACAAACGAGATTGCTGGTGAACCCCGCGAGCCAGCCGTCACGAGAAGTTCCGGTTTTGCCTGCAGCCGGAAGCAAAAAGCCCTTGGCGCGCACCTGCGCTCCCGTTCCTTTGTTCAAGACGTCGATCAAGATGCTGTCAACGAGATAGGCGGTGCGCGGATCGAGCACCAGTTTGTTCACCGGCAAATTCTTCTCCAGCGAATTGCCGTTCGCGCTTACCACGCTCTTCACGAACATCGGTTCTGCACGGGTGCCCATGGTCGCGAACGCCGTGTACACACCGGCGACTTCCACGGGCGTGAGCTCATAAGCCCCCAGAGCGACCGCTGGCGTAGGTTTGATGTTCGAGCCTAATCCCATCTGCCGCGCGATTTGCACCACACGGCCATACCCGACCAATTCCGCTACTTTCACCGTGGCCACGTTCAGCGAATTTGTCAGCGCCTGACGCAGCGTGACGCGGCCCAGGAACCGCTCGCCGTAGTTGTTCGGCGTGTACTCCTGGCCGTCGAATTCGAACACCGTTGGTTCGTCATCCACGGTGGTCGCAGGCGTGACAAGAGGTTGCGCGCCATCCACGGCATTGTTGAACGCGGCCGCGTACACAAACGGCTTGAACACCGAGCCGGGCTGACGGTGCGCCAGCGCGTGATTCAACTGGCTCTGACCGTAATCCCGCCCGCCAATTAGCGCCTTGATTTCTCCCGTGCGGGGATCGAGCGCAACCAGCGCCACCTGCACCTGTGGGACCGGTTCGTCTTTTGCCTTCTTCGCACTCGCTTTCCGCAACTTCTCGTATTTCTTCGCCAGAAGCGCGTCCACGTCTTTCATGCCGCTTTCGATGGCGCTGGCAGCGGCACGCTGGAGCTGTGGATCAAGCGTGGTGTAGACGCGATAGTTCGAACTGACCAGGTCCTGCTCGGAGAAATTCTCCAGGAGGTGGTCTTTCACCATGTCCACAAAATAGGGAGCTTCACTTCCGCTCACTGACGTGCGTACCAGCTTTAACTGCGCTTTCTTCGCTTCCTGCACGTCCGCGTCGGTGATGTACTTGTTCTCCGCCATTTGCGCCAGGACGCGGTCTCTGGCCTGCACCGCCCGTTCAGGATGACGGTCCGCCACGGAGTAGTAGTTGGGCGCGCGAATCAGGCCGGCCAGGAATGCACATTCCGCAAGAGAGAGCTGGCGCAGATCCTTCCCGAAGTAGGCAAGGCTCGCCTCCGCAAATCCTCGGATACCAAAACTGCCGCGATTGCCGAGGTAAACTTCGTTCGCATACATCTCGAAAATCTGCTGTTTGCTGAATCGCTGCTCCAGTTCAAACGAGAGCATGGATTCCGCCAGCTTCCGCTTCCAGGTGCGGTCGGTAGTCAGAAAATACGTGCGGGCCACTTGCATGGTAATCGTGCTGGCCCCTTGCATGTGTTGGCTGTGGCGGATGTCGGCCCACGCGGCGCCGAAAATGCGGATAAAGTCAAAGCCCGGATGCTCGAAGAAACGCTTGTCTTCGGCGGAGAGAATGGCCTGCGCGAGAAATGGCGGCAAATCTTCGTAGCGCGCCAGGCGTCGTTTTTCCCGCGAACTGTCGAACAGGTTCGTGATCAGCTCGGGTTCGATCTCCGCCATGCCCATGTCCGCGCCGCCGGAAAGCGGCCGGATGGTCTTGATGGACTTGCCGCTGAACTGCACCGCAAGAGCGTTCGAGCCGCCAAAGTAAGAGAGTTGGGAGGGCCGGATGTCGACGACGCTTCCGCTGATTGTGTATTCGCCCAGGGAATTTTCATCGGCCTCGGGCCGGTAACCGGCGCGTTGCAGGTACAGCACTAGATCATCAACGCCCCAGGCTTGTCCGTCGGCGATGTGCCCCGGAGCAGAGAAAATCTGGGTCGTGTTCTGAAGGATGTGGCCGGACAAACGCGCATCGATCATCCGGGAATACTTGAGGTAGTAAAAGGTGAAGATGCCCGTGGCAAGGAGGACGCAAAGGGCTACGGAGCCCAGCAAACCAAGACCAAAGGTGGAGGTCCAAAACCCCTTCTGAAGGCGAAAGCGCAATGAAAAATTCCCCCCTGAGCTGGGCAGTTTCTATTCTCTCGCAATCTGGAGATGGAACAAAGCCGCACCCGCCTTCCTGCTGGGACTGGGGCTGCTCAGCCTGCTCGCGACGAGCAGGCAGCTATTTCATGAGGTCTCTACCCTCAGAGGAGGGTGAAAAATTGATGTCCGTTTTGTAGACCAGGAAATCGACAGGAACGGTGTAATTCACCGTGATCATCAGGCCGTTGTTGGTGTTCTGCACCTTCACGTCATCGCGCCGGGCGGGAATGTCCAGGTCCTGAATCTTCCGAAAGACGTTGTCCCGGATCTGCTCCTCGGTATAGCGGTTGACCACCGCAAACTTGGCCTGCTCCGCCACATAGTCCTTTAATTGGTAATCCTGGACATACACGGGGACGATCCTATAAGCAACAAACACTGCCACAATCAGAACCACAAAATAGATGAGGGCTTTCAGCCTGCCTTCGCCTCGTTGTCCATGCTGGGAGGAAGTCGTTCGCTGGTTCACGAAAAAACGCTCCAAGGGCTGGCGGTAGGATTTTTCCGGTCAGCCAAAACGGGATTGTCCACACATTTACGCTAGCACCCTGCGACGGGAGTGTCGAGAAAAGGTGCGGCCAAGTGTTCTTCGGGGACAACATCACATGTGCAAACGGGAAGCCGAGAAGTCGCTGCTCAGTAGGCGCGGGCGAAGATGGCCCGTTCCTGGGCGGGCTTGCCGCAGTAGACGCAAGTGCCAGAGCCAGGGCCTGCGGCGTGGCCCAGAACCGCGGCGGGATCGAGAGGAATGCACCGCATGGTTGCGCGCGTCTCTTCTTTGATGCTCCCCTCACAATCGCCGCTACCACACCAGTGGGCGTAAGCGAAGCCGGTCTCCACCGCCTTCTTGAAGTCGTCGTAAGTGAGCGTTTCGTGAGTATTCGCGCGGCGAAACGTCAGAGCCTTGTCGAACAGGGCTTGCTGAATCTCCGCCAAGAGCTTCTCGATGGTCGCAGGGAGGTCCGCGAGCGACGCACTCGTCTTTCCCTGTTTGCCGGGCTGGTCCCGCCGAGCCAGCATGGCGGCGTGCTTAACCACGTCCTTGGGGCCGAGTTCGACTCGGAGAGGAACGCCGCGCATTTCCCAGTCGTTGAATTTCCAGCCAGGGCTGAAGCCTTCGCGTTCGTCCAGCGTCACGCGAAGATTCGCCTGAATCAAGTGCGCCTTCAATTCTTTGGCGGTCTTCAGAACAGTGGCCTTTTCTTCTTCGGTTTTGAAGATTGGCACGATTACGACTTGCGTAGGAGCAAGTTTGGGTGGAAGGACCAACCCTTGATCGTCGCCGTGCACCATGATGATGGCCCCGATAAAGCGCGTCGAAAGCCCCCAAGAAGTTGTCCAGCAGTACTGCAGGACTCCGTTCTGATCCAGGTATTTCACATCGAACGCCTGCGCGAAGTTTTGTCCGAGGAAGTGCGACGTGCCCGCCTGCAAAGCCTTGCCATCGCCCATCATCGCTTCGATGGCGTAGGTGACGTCGGCACCGGCGAACTTCTCCGCCTCCGACTTCGCGCCGGGAATCACGGGGATTGCGGCGTCGTTCACCGCAAAATCGGCGTAGACGTCGAGCATTTGCCTGGTTTCATCGACTGCTTCCTCTCGCGTGGCATGAGCCGTATGCCCTTCCTGCCAGTAAAATTCCAGCGTGCGCAGGAAAAGCTTTGTGCGCAGTTCCCACCGCACCACGCTGTTCCATTGGTTCATGAGGACAGGGAGGTCGCGATACGACTGAATCCACTTCGCCCACATGTGGCCGATGATGGTTTCCGACGTCGGCCGGACAACCAAAGGCTCGGCCAGCTTTTCCCCACCGCCTATGGTCACCACCGCAAGCTCGGGCGAGAACCCTTCGACGTGATGCTTCTCTTTCTCGATGAAACTTTTCGGGATGAGCAACGGAAACGCCACGTTCTGGTGGCCTGTGGCCTTGAAGCGAAGGTCCAGCGCCTGCTGGACGTTTTCCCAAAGCGCCCAGCCGTACGGGCGCACAATCATGCAACCGCGCACCGGCGCGTAGTCGGCCAGTTGCGCTTTCAAGACCAGTTGGTTGTACCATTCGGAAAAATCTTCCGCGCGTGTCGGTAGCTTCTCGTCAGCCATGCGTCTCCCTGTTCGTTGCCGCCGCAATAGGTAAGCATTCGAGCGTAGCGGACAGCGTC
>DASPTY010000142.1:0-13604 GCA_035623175.1 Candidatus Limnocylindrales bacterium
TTTTACTTGATTCTCATCTCCGGCACTTCCCCCCGCACAATCAGCTTCGCTTCCGTCCGCTCCTGTACTTCTTCTGGCGTCCACCCCGGCGCCACTTCCCGCAGCACGAGCCCCTCTGGCGTCACGTCAATCACCGCCAGGTCCGTCACAATCGTGTCCGTGCACTCGACTCCTGTCAGCGGATACGTGCACTTCTTCACGATCTTCGCCGCCCCGTCTTTCGTGTTGTGTTCCATGCAAACTATCAGCTTCTTCGCGCCTGCCGAAATGTCCATCGCCCCACCAATCCCGCCGCTCCCCTTCGACCCCGGAATCTTCCAGTTCGCCAGGTCGCCTTTCTCCGAAACCTGGAACCCGCCGAGCACGGCCACATCCAGATGCCCGCCGCGCGTCATCAAGTGCGCGTCCGCCTGGCTGAAGAAGGACGCCCCGGGAATCAGCGTCACCGGCACTTTCATCGCGTCCACCAGGTCGTAATCTTCCTGTCCCACCTTCGCCCGCGGCCCCATCCCCAAAATCCCGTTTTCGCTGTGGAAATAAACGGTAATCCCCTTCGGCAGATAATCCGCGATGAGATTCGGGATGCCCCATCCAAGATTCACGTAAGCCCCGTCGGACAACTCCTGCCCCGCGCGTTGCGCGATCTGCTCTCGTGTAAGACGTGGTTTATCCGGCATAGTGCAATCCTCTCGCCTGCACGATTCTATGGACAAAAATTGCGGGCGTAATCACGTTCTGCGGCTCAATCGACCCCACCGGAACAATTTCGTCCACCTCAACGATCGTAGTCGCCGCGGCCATGGCCATGACCGGATTGAAATTTCGGGCCGCCAGCCGGTACGTCAGGTTCCCCAACTCATCGGCCTTCTGCGCCTTGATCAAGGCAAAGTCCGCATGAATGGCCTTCTCCAGGATGCAGCGTTTGCCGTCCATCACGCGCTCTTCCTTGCCCGCCGCCACTTCCGTTCCCACTCCGACGGTCGTGTAGAAACCCAGCAAGCCGGCCGCCGCCGCGCGCATCCGCTCGCACAAAATTCCCTGCGGCACCAGTTCGCAGGTCACTTCCCCCTTCGCAAAACGTTCCTGGAAATGATTCGCGTGGGGCCCCGGAAACGAGCAGATAACATGCTTCACCTGCCCATTCTTGAACATGATTCCCAGCTCGCCTTCGCGCGTCCCGCAATTGTTGCTAATTGCCGTGATGTTCTGAATCCCTTTGCGCGAGAGCGCCTCAATTAAATTATTCGGGAATCCCGCTCCTCCGAATCCGCCAAACATGATCCGCGCGCCATCGGGGATGTCCGCCACGGCGGCGTCCAGGGAATCCACAATTTTTGATTTCATCGAGTGCTCATTAGGATGGAATTGACGTTACCCATAGATTCTTCCTGAGCTGCCTGGCTTACGCAACCTCGCGCCATCCCCCTGCACAGCAATTCGCTTGGAACTCCCCAGAAGCGAAGCCGCTAGCGTTTGCGGATGCCGTCGAAAATCATGCGCACAAAAATCGACTTGATCTCCTCGGAATCCGCCACCTGATCTGGGTCGTACCAGCGGTACAGCCAGTTACACATTCCCAGGATTCCATTCACGATCATCCAAGGCTCGCCTGCGATGAGTTTTCCCTGCTCCTGGCCCCGCCGCACCAGCTCGACAAACCGCGAATTGTACCGCGACATTACGGAAATCAATTTGTGCTGCCGTTTTCCTGAAAGCGAATCGAACTCGTGCAGGAACAGCCCAAATTGCACGCGCTTCTGGATGATGTAGTCGATCTGTGCCCGGATGGCGCGTTCGAGTTGCTCCACCGGATCGCCCTGGGCATCAATATGCCCCGCGATGAACGCGTCGCCATCCTCAATGCCCGCCAAGAGCAACTGAAACAGCAGGTCGTCCTTCGACTTGATGTAGTAGTAGAGCGAGCCCTTCAACATGCCCACGTCGCGCGCGACGTCCTCGATGCTGGTCGCGTGATAGCCCTTGGTGAAAAATATGTTCGCGGCGCTCTCCAACACCTCTTCGAGCCGCGTCGAGGGCTTGCTCTTCTTTACGTCGCGAGGCGCGTTCCTCGCGCGCAAGGGCTTCGGCACTGCCTTGCGCTTTCGCTTGTCGTCAGGCACTTGGGTCTTCTCCCGGAGCGAAGTTCCCATACTAGCAGACGTGTTGAAGGGCAAATGCGGCCCATCCGGAATTTGAGGCCAGTGAAAAATGTGTGCACTCTCAGGAAACTCTCGTGCTATGCTCTCCCCAACGTCCCGCCCGTCCCCTCGTTTCTGACTCAAGTTCACGGCAAGGAAGGATTCCATGGTCGCCCCACATCTCAAGGAAGCCCTCGACCGCTATCACATTGGCGACAAGCTCAAGCAGCTGCGGCTCCGCCGCAAAATGGGACTCGTCGAGCTCAGCCGCCACACCCGTCTCTCTCCGGCGCTCCTCTCCAAGCTGGAGCACGGCAAGCTCTACCCCACTCTGCCTACTCTTTCCCGCATCGCTCTGGTCTTTAACGTCGGCCTGGACCATTTTTTCAGCGATGAGCGGGCGAAGCATACCGTCGCCCTTGTCCGCAAAAAGGATCGCCTGCGCTTTCCCGAAGCTCCGGAACTGGAAGCGGCCGCATTTGATTTCGAATCTCTGGATTTCCTTGCCACCGACCGCAAATTCAACGCCTATCTTGCCGATTTTCGCGACGTGCCCGACAACCACGTTCACGTGCACCAACACCCCGGCGTGGAATTCATTTACGTGCTAAAAGGCAAACTTGCGTTGAAGATCGGCGACGGGCAGGAAGCCTTGGATGCGGGCGATTCACTCTATTTTGATTCGCAGCTTCCCCATGGCTACTCCCGCCTCGGTAGCAAACCCTGCAGCGCCATCGTTGTCACTGCGGAGTGACCAGGTGGCACGAGTGCGTTTTCACCACCAGCCACACTCTGCGTCCCGGCGATAGTTTCAACGACCGCACCGCCCCCGGCGTCACGTGTACCGTGAATCTCACGCCCGCGTTTACTTGCATCACCACCAACGTCCCGCGCGCCTCCATCGATTGCACAACGCCTTCCAAAATGTTACGCGCGCTCAGGCCACGCGGCCGTTCCGTGGCCACCAGAATGTCTCCTCCGCGCACCGCCACTTGCACTGCCTCACCCGGCGCCGCATTACCCAACGGAATTTCCAGTTCGCAATGATCCGCCTCCAGAGCGATGCGCATCACGCCGTCCGCCGGCCGCTGTTCGAGCACGCGCCCCCTCAGCAGGTTCTCGAATCCCGCCGCTTTTGCCAGCGCCACCGCGCGCGGCGCGTCCAGCACGCTCCTCGGCGCGCCACTCTCCCGCACATGGCCGTCCACCATCGCCACCACACGCTCTCCGATCGCATCCACTTCCTCGCGATTGTGCGTCACGTACAAAATCGGCACCCGGTTCACCTCGTTCCACGCACGCAAATCGCTGAGAATCGCCTGCCGCAATCCAGCGTCGAGTCCCGTCAGCGGCTCATCCAGCAATAGTAACCGAGGTTGTGTCACCACCGAACGCGCCAGAGCTACACGCTGCTGTTCTCCGCCAGAAAGCTCTCCGGGTTTACGTCCACGCAAGCTTTGGATGTGAAACGACTCCAGGCCGCGCTCGATTCTCTCTCTTTGTTCCGCTTCTGATAACCCAGCCAGCCCGTATCCGACATTCTCCACCACCGACAAATGTGGAAACAGCGCCAACGATTGAAATACGTACCCAATCCCGCGTTTCTGTGGCGCCAGCGAAATTCTTCTGGCCGCATCGAAAAAGATTTCTTCCCCTAGTTTGACCCATCCGATATCGGGCTGGAGGAGTCCTGCGATGCAATCGAGCAGCGTCGACTTTCCTGCTCCCGACGGCCCGAAAAGAACGGTGAAACCTGGCGCAAATTCCTCCGCGATCCGCAATTCAAATGGATGTACCCCGGTCCCTGCAAATTTCCGGCAAATGTCGACCGAGAGTGTCGTAGACTCCGAGCCACCGCCCTCTTGCCCTTGTAGCGGCTGCCGTCCGAGCTCGTTCGCCGGATGCCCACCCACGCTACCGCCTCCCCCAAGGCGTCCACACCTGACGGTTCACGCCGTAGACAACCGACAGCACCACAAACGAAATCAGCAGTAACAGCAGCGCTGTTTGGTGCGCTCCCGTGTAGTCCAGCGCTTGCACCCGATCGTAGATATCTATCGAAATTGTGCGTGTAATCCCTGGAAGATTTCCTCCGACCATCAATACGACGCCAAATTCTCCCAGCGTGTGGGCAAAACTCAGGACCAGCGCCGTAATCACTCCCGGCCATGCCAGCGGAAGAATGATGCGGAAAAACGCTCGCGCTTCGCTCGCTCCCAAAATCGACGATGCATCCAGCAATCGCCGGTCCAGCGCCTCAAAACTGGCTACCAGTGGCTGCACGGCAAACGGCAGGCTGTACACCAAAGACGCAATCACCAAGCCCGCGAACGTAAACGCCAACGGGTGGCCAAACAACAATTGCCACATTCTGCCCAGCACGCCCCGCGGCCCCATCGCCATCAGTGCGTAGAATCCAAGCACCGTCGGCGGCAGCACCAGGGGCAGCGCTACTACCGATTCAACCAAGAACTTCCCTCGCCACGCCGTGAACGCCAGCCAGTATGCGAATGGCAACGAAAGCATCAGCAGAATCGCGGACACCGTCGCCGCCAACCGAAACGACAGGAATAGCGCCTCGAAATTCATGGCTTCTCTGCCCGCGCGGACAGCGTCAATCCATATTTCGAGAGCACGCCCCTGCCCTCTTCGCTCTTCACATACTCGAGAAATGCCCTCGCAGCCGTTTTGTTTTTCGAAGTTCCGATAACGACCGCTGCCTGCTCCATTACCGGATAAAAGCCCTCCGGAATTTCCCACTGCTCCCCGCTTCTCATACTTTCCGCGAAGGCAAACGAGAGTGCGATGATTCCGACCTGCGCGCTTCCCGATTCGACGAATTGTGCCGCCTGCGAAATGCTCTCTCCAAACACCAGTTTCGTCTTCACTTCCTCGTAGATTCCCGCCTTATTCAGCGCCGCGATCGCTGCGCGGCCGTACGGTGCAAGTTCCGGATTCGCCACCGCGATCCTCTCCACGCTCGCATCTTTGAGCGCCGCGAACCCTCTTTCCGCCAGATTCAGCTTCATCCCCGCCGGCGCCCACAGCACCAAGTGCCCATGCGCATAAATCGTCAGCGATTGCGCCTCCGCGAATCCCGCCGAAATCAATTGTTGCGGGTACAGCGTGTCTGCGGAGAAGAACAGATCGAACGGAGCGCCATTCTGGATTTGGGTCCGAAAATTCCCGCTCGAACCGTAGCTCACGGCCACTTTTGTGCCCGTCTGCTTCTCGAATCGGCCTGCCAGATCCCCCATGGCAAATTGCAGATCGGCGGCCGCTGCAACGCGCAATGTCTGTGCCCTCCCTTGTATCGCAAGGAAGAGCAAGCAGACACTTATTCCAACTCTCAAAACGAACCGCATCGCGTCTCTCTCATTCAAACGCGCAGAATCATCACTTCCGTTGACTTGATCAGCGCCGCGGCCCGCTCCCCGACCTTTAGCCGCAACTCCTTGGCTGCATCCGCGGTAATAATGGAGGTAATGTGTTGTTCGCCGATCGCCAGCGTCACTTGCGCCAGCAACCCGCTGAATTTCAAGGCAACCACGCGCCCGATGAGCTGGTTCCTCCCGCTGATCTTTCGGAAGTTTCCTCTGCGCTGGGTGATGTCTCCCCGTTCCAGCTTCTTCGGGATCAAGCGGTCAATTTCGGACTCCGGCACGCGGTGGTGCCCGCCGGGGGTCTTCGCGGTCTTGATTTTGTTGTGGTAGATCCACTGTTTCAGCGTGGGATAACTGATCCCCAGGATATTCGCCGCTTCTCGCGGCGCCAGTAGCCTCTGCATGATGCACTCCTTCGCGAGAGGCTATACGCTTTCATCAGATATTGCAATACGATTTTATACGATTTATTCGCGTCGGCAGCATACGCTTCGAGCGAGAGGCTCTTCTCTCCTGGGCGTGAGACCTAATTCCTCAGGGGCTTCCCCGTCTTCAACGTGTGCGCAATCCGCTCTTGCGTTTTTTTCTCCCCGCAGAGCGACACAAATGCCTCGCGCTCCAGATCCAGCACGTACTGTTCGCTCACCAATTGCGGTCCAGAGAGCGCTCCGCCCGCCAAAATGTTCGCGAGCTTCCGGGCTACGTGCGCATCGTAGTCCGAAGCGTACCCTCCCCGCACCATCAAGTGAATCCCCATCTTCGCGGCGGCCAGAAATTCTTCGCCTAGCACTTTGATCTGCGTGCTCTGCGCGCCTTCCTGCCAAGTAGATGCCGCCGGCTTCCATCCGCCTCGTACAAGCGCCAGCGCCGTCTGCTTCGCGTCCGCCACCAACCGCTCACGGTTCATCGAATAAGTGTCCGTCCGTCGCAAGTATCCGAGCTCGCGGCACTCTTCCGCGCTCGTCCCCACTTTCGCCATGGCGATATTCTCAAAGACCGGCCTCAACGTGTGGAACAGGTCCAAGTCAATCCCAGAGGCCGCATTCTCGTTCGCGCGAATCAACATCTCTTTCGTGCCGCCGCCGCCGGGAATCAACCCGACTCCCGCTTCCACCAGCCCGATGTACGCCTCCGCTGCCGCATGAATCTTCGCCGCGTGCAAACTGATTTCGCAGCCACCGCCGAGAGCCATCCCCTGCGGTGCAACCACCACCGGTTTCGGTGCATATTTGATCGCCAGATTCACGTTCTGAAACTGCTTCACGGCCATGTGCAACTCGTCCCACTCCTGCTCTTGCGCGCCTACGAGCACGAGCATCAAGTTCGCGCCGACGGAAAAGTTCGTCGCCTGGTTCGCGATCACCAGGGCCTCAAAATCTGTCTCCAGCCGCTTCAGCCCCTTGTGAATCATCGCAATCAGGTCGGCCCCGATCGCATTCATCTTGGAATGAAACTCACAGCAAACCACGCCGTCGCCCAAATTGATCAGGCTTGCGCCCGTATTCCGTTCTATTTCGCGCCCGGCTTCCTTTTGATTCTTGAGAATGATCATGCCCGCGGGCTCTTCCACCTTTTTCATCGAGCCGCTCGCATAGTCAAACATCGTCGTCTCGCCCTTCTGAGACTCGTAGAAGCTCTTTCTCCCCCGCGCAAGTGCCTCCTCAAAAATCAGCGGCAGGCTCCGCCCTTCCTTCTTGACCTGCTCCGCGAACGCCGGCAGTCCAATCGCATCTACGATCTCGAACGGCCCCAGCTCCCACGCGAATCCCCAGCGCATCGCGCGGTCCACGTCCATAATGCGGCCAGCAATCTCCGGCATCCGACGTCCGGCGTACAAGCACATTTCCGACACGCCGCCCCAGATGAACTGCTGCGCCTTGTCCACCTTCTGCCCTTCAAACAACGGGCCCAGCAACGCCCGCAGCCGCTCCCGCGTGTCCTCGATCACCTTTCCCGCTTCAATCGAAGCGAATTTCGCCTTTTGCCGCTCGCGGTACTCCATCGTGTTCACGTCCAGCGTCAGGATTTCCCTCTCTCCTTCTCCTCCCTTCACGCGCTTGTAGAATCCCTGCCCTGTTTTTTCCCCCAGCCAATTCCGCTTGGCCATCTCCTCCACAAGCGCCGGCACTCTGTACGCCTCGCGCGACTCGTCGTCTGGCGCGGTCTCGTAGATGTTCTTGACCACGTGCATCAGCACGTCCAATCCAACAATGTCTGCCGTGCGAAACGTCGCCGACTTTGGCCAACCCACGGCCGGTCCCGTGCACGCGTCCACTTCCTCAATTGTCATTCCCAGCTTGGACATCAGCCGCAACGCATTAAGCATCGAATACGTTCCAATCCGGTTAGCGATGAAGTTCGGCGTGTCCTTTGCGACCACCACGCCCTTCCCCAGCCGCCGGTCGCAAAAATCCGCCAGCCTTTCCAACACTCCAAGTGTAGTCTTCGGCCCAGGTATCACTTCCACAAGCTTCATGTAGCGCGGTGGATTGAAGAAATGCGTTCCCGCCCAATGCTGCTGGAACTCCTCGGGCAATCCTTCGGCAATCAGATGAACCGGCAACCCTGAGGTGTTGGTCGTGACAATCGAACCCGGCTTGCGGAACTGTGCCACCCTCGCCAGCAGCCCGCGCTTGATCTCAAGATTTTCTGCCACCACCTCTATGATCCAGTCCGCATCGGCAATTTTTGGCAGATCGTCCTCAAAATTCCCGATCGAGATCTTCGCCGCCAATCCCTGCGTAAAAAAAGCTGCAGGCTTCGACTTCTTCGCCGCTTCCAGCCCCCCTGCCACGATTTTGTTGCGCTCCGCGGGTCCCGCGTCTTTCGGAACAATGTCCAGCAACAGGCAGGGCAGGCCGGCATTGGCAAAGTGCGCGGCAATCCGTGCGCCCATCGTTCCCGCGCCGAGGACAGCGGCTTTCTGAATGTGTTGGATCATGGCGAGGCCTTCTGCAGCAAGTTTGGGACGGCAGAACCAGAACAGGTTACAAAATGGCATCGCGTGGGTCAAACACCCGTTTGGTAACCCTCCCTGCATCTTAAAATGAAAGAATTATGGCCAGCGAAAAAAACGGTGAGTCGCAGAGCTTTCTGCGCATGGCCAGAGATTTGTTCCGCGCCTTTGCCTACGGCGGCACGCCGAGGGGTGCAAAGCGGCCGCGCGTCGGCCTTGCTCTCGCCGGCGGATTTGCTCGCGGAATCGCGCACATCGGTGTCCTGCGGGTTCTTCGCGAAGCAGGCATCCCCGTCGACGCGGTCGCGGGCACCAGCGTTGGCGCGCTCATCGGCGCCGGTTATTGTTCCGGCACCTCGCTAGAGCAAATGGAGCTCATTGCCCGCGAAACGAAATTCTCTGACTTCGGCCGCTGGACACCTTCCTGGCTCGGTCTGGCCACCAATAACCGACTCGAACAGTTCCTCGCCCGTATCACTCCCGTTCAACGCTTCGAGGATCTCCAGACGCCCTTGGCCATCTCCGCCACGGATATCAACGTTGGTTTGCCTGTCTACTACTACGGCGGCCCTATCGGCCCCGCACTGCGCGCCTCGTGCGCCTATCCGGGGTTATTCGTTCCCGTTAAATTCGAAGGGCGCATGCTCGTGGACGGCTTTCTTACCGCGCTTGTTCCGATCGACGGCGCTTACTTGCTCGGCGCAGAACTAGTCATCGCCGTGTATCTTGAGGCTACTTCTTCCAGCGAACCACGTACCTTCACCGACGTTCTCAGCCGCTCTTTCAATATCATTCAAAAGCACGCGGATCTCGAGTGGCGCAAACAGGCCGACATTATCATCGAGCCAGACGTAACACCCTTCGCTTGGGATGATTTTTCCAAAACCACCGAAATGATCCTTGCTGGAGAAGAAGCAACGCTCAAAGCACTTCCCGCGATTCGCGCGGCCATCGAAGCCAAAACTGTCGTCCCAACAGAGTAGCAGAGCTGGGTTCTTTGTAGCCCTGGCTTTCTTCGCTTCTGAGCGCTGGAGGCGCGCCAGAGATTAGCCCAGCCCGCAAGGGCTGGGATCGCAATCGTCCATTTCCGTTGAGCGCCGTAGGTGCGACACATGGGTTGGACGATTGTCAATTCGACTATTCAACGAAGCTCCCTCTAGATCCGCTTCACTTCCACCCTCACCGCTTCCCCTTCGCCCTTACCTCGTTGTGTCAGCCACGCCGCCAACCCTTCGCCGAACCGCTCCGGCGTCAATCGAAAGCTCGTTTCCACGCGCCCTTCCGCGACTGGCAACGTATCGTCAAACTCCGCCGCATTTGTGAAATTGCGCATGCAAAACTGGTCCAGCCATTCCAATGGACACGGTTTTCTCTCCCCTCGGACCACGACTTCCACTTGAAATTTCTGCGCGTACATGCTGAAAGCATAGCATCACCACCCCCTCAGCTTGCCTCCCGGCTGACCGCTCCCTTACACTGTCTGGACGCAAAAACCGAACCGTACTGCCGTTCGTGTCCCTCTTGCCCTGTTCGCGTTTCGGGACCGGTTGGATGGGGCACTGTGAGTGATCGGGAGAATGTCCAACAGCCGTCATGGCGGGAGTAAATTGTGGCAACTCCAATGGAAGCCTGGGTAGAGGAAACGGCCCGGCTTACGAAACCCGACCGCATCATTTTCTGCGACGGCTCCGAAGCGGAGAACCAGGCCGTCTTCCACGAAATGCTGAAGCATGTGGATTCCTTCCAGCTCAATCCCAAAACCTACCCCAATTGTTTTCTCCACCGCAGCAGTCCCAGCGATGTCGCACGCACCGAGCACCTGACCTTCATCTGCTTGCCCGACAAAGAGGATGCCGGCCCCACAAACAACTGGATGGATCCCGGCGGGGCCAAATACAAGGTTGGCGCTCTTCTCAAAGGCGCCATGCGCGGCCGCACCATGTACGTTGTCCCCTACGTCATGGGCCCAGCCGATTCGCCCTTGAGTAAAGTCGGCGTCGAAGTCACTGACAGCCCCTACGTCGTGGCCAGCATGCGCATCATGGCGCGCATCGGCAAAGTCGCTTCTGACCGCCTCGGCAATTCTTCCGATTTTGTTCCCGGCCTCCACTCGCTCGGCGATCTCGATCCGCTGCGCCGCTACATCGTGCATTTTCCCGAAGAGCGGCTGATTTGGAGTGTCGGCTCCGGTTATGGTGGCAACGCTCTCCTCGGGAAGAAATGCTTTGCGTTGCGCATCGCCAGCCACATGGCGCGCCAGCAGGGCTGGCTCGCTGAGCACATGCTCATCCTCGGCCTGGAATCCCCCGGCGGCAAAGTCACCTACATGGCCGCGGCCTTCCCGAGCTCCTGCGGCAAGACGAATCTCGCCATGATGGTTTCTGCTCTCGAGCGCCAGGGCTACAAGGTCTGGACCATCGGCGACGACATAGCCTGGATGCAGATCGGTGCCGACGGCTACCTTCACGCCATCAATCCCGAAGCCGGCTTTTTTGGCGTAGCTCCTGGAACGGGGATGAAGACCAACCCCAACGTTATGGGCGCTCTTAACCGCAACACCATCTTCACCAACGTCGCCGTAACTGCCGACGACGAGCCCTGGTGGGAAGGCATCGGCGGCGATCCCCCGCAAGGACTTGTCACCTGGCGCGGTGAAATGTGGGACGCATCCAAAGGCCCCGCCGCACACCCGAACTCCCGCTACACCGTCCCCGCGATTCAATCGCCGAGCATCTCGCCGAAATTCAATGCCCCCGAAGGTGTTCCTATTTCCGCCTTCATTTTCGGCGGTCGCCGCGCGCGGCTAGCTCCGCTTGTGCATGAGGCCTTCAACTGGCAGCACGGGGTCTTCGTCGGCGCCACTATGGCTTCCGAAACCACCGCCGCGATGACTGGCGACGTCGGCATCACGCGGCGCGATCCCATGGCCATGCTTCCCTTCTGCGGCTACAACATGGCCGACTATTTCCATCACTGGCTGGAAATGGGCAAGCGCATTCCACATCCGCCAAAGATTTTCCATGTCAATTGGTTTCGTAAAGGCCCCGACGGGAAATTCCTCTGGCCCGGCTATGGCGACAACGTGCGCGTCCTGAAGTGGATTCTCGAGCGAGTCGAAGGCCGCGGCGAAGCCGAGGAGACGCCCATCGGCTTTGTCCCCACGCGCAATGCGCTGACACTCGATGGCCTGAAGATTTCCCCAGAAACGCTGCACGAACTTTTCCGCGTGGACGCCGACGATTGGGAAATTGACCTTGCCGACACGCGCGAATTCTTTGCCAAGTTCGGAGGCCGCCTGCCTATTTCCCTCCGCGATGAGTTTCAAGCCGTCATCCGCCGGTTTGAAAAGGTCATGCCCGCCTCCTGATGCCCACATCGCCGCGGGCGCGGTGACCTCGGTCACTTCGCCCTGAGCGGCTTCCCTTTATCCTTTCACGCAGATTCACGACCTGGGCCGTGCAACCATCTGTGCCGGGAAAGGAGTTCCATGCCCGCGCCATGTGATTTCTCACGCCGATCGTTCTTGCGCTTGGGATTGGGACTTGCCGCCGGGAGCCCGCTCCTGCTCACGGAAGGCTGCGGTGGGTCAAGCAACACCGTGCCTCCTCCTCCAGTGCAGGCAACCGCGGCCGCGATCGTCGCCTGCCAGGATTACGGTACAGGCGTACAGGCTGCGCTCGGCCAGGCGTTCTCACTTCTAGGCGGCATTGCCACTCTGGTGCGTGGCAAAACCGTCACAGTCAAAATCAACCTCACCAATGACGGTGCCTTCGAAAATCTCTTCGGCAAGCCACCGGGAGAGTCCTACGTCACTCATGGCGCCACGGCCACCGCGCTGGCTTCGTTGCTTTTTCAGTATGGTGCCTCGCTGGTGCGTTTCGTAGATTCCGCTGGATTCCTCGAGCCGCTCGGCGACACGCTCACGCGCGCACAGTGGGATGTCCCGACTCTCCTCGCCACCGGCAATGTCGTGCTCGAAAACACGCGCAATCTCGGCAGCGGCACGGCCTACGCGCAATTGAACGTGCCCGGCGGAGGCTATCTCTTTAATTACTTCGAGTTGAATCACTGCTATCAGGACACTGACGTTTTCATCTCGCTCGCCAAGCTCAAGCAGCATCTCACCGCGGGCATTACTCTGAGCACGAAGTGCATCTTCGGCAGCACCCCAAATTCGCTTTATGGGACCGACGCCGTCAGCGAGAACGCCGTTGGCTATCGTGGCCGCTTGCACGGCAATGGCACCGCGGGCTGGAACAACAATCCGCCTCCTGGCGCGCGGACTGACGTGATTCCCACCGCCGATGCGGGTTGGCGCATCCCCCGCATCGTCGCCGATGTGAGCCGCGCTCGGCCGACGCATCTGGCCATTATTGACGGCATCACGGCAATGAGCGGCGGAGAAGGACCGTGGGCTGCTAACGCCGCGCCGACTTCACCCGGCGTACTGATTGTCGGCTTCAATTCCATCGTGACGGATGCGGTCGGCACGGCGGTCATGGGCTTTTCCAATCCGCAAGCTACCCGCGGCACACAGCCCTTTTCCGCCTGCGATAATCACCTGCTGCTAGCCGAACAGGCCGGCTACGGCACCGCGGACCTGTCCAAAATCGACGTCCGCGGGCTCAGCATCGCCCAGGCTCTCTACCCCTACCCGCCACTGTAGTGCGGAACTCCCCGTAGATCCCTGACCCGGATGCACGACAATTAGGCAGGCCCCCTTCGCCAGATCTTCACTTTCTCCCTTCTGTTTTGCACAGCCATGCACAGCTTTCCACAGACAATCTGCGGGAGACCCCTTGCCAAGCAATTCGGGAAAGCTTACTCTCACGCCAGATTGAGCCGGAGAGCTTAAACAACTTTGCGGCACAATTGAAAGAGGGCGCAAGAATCGCAAGGTTCATGCGCCCTCGATTTTTTTGCCCTCACTCCGCCCCGCCCACCGATGCCCTTCTTCCCTTACCTGTCCACCTCATCAGTTCAATACATCTTTTTTGCACAGTCATGCACAGCTTTCCACAGACAATCTGCGGGAGACCCCTTGCCAAGCAATTCGGGAAAGCTTACTCTTGCGGCAGATTGAGCCGGAGAGCCTAAACAACTTTGCGGCACAATTGAAAGAGGGCG
>DASPTY010000143.1:0-3137 GCA_035623175.1 Candidatus Limnocylindrales bacterium
ACCTGCAACATGGCGCCCGTTCTCATCCGGTTTTCCGGATTCGTAGGATCACAGCCGAAAACCAGCACTTGCCCGGAATTAGGCGGCATCAGACCCAACAGAAGCTTGACCGCGGTGGTCTTGCCCGCGCCGTTTGGTCCCAACAAAGCGACCACTTCGCCCGCACGCACCTCAAAATCCACATCGTGCAGGGCACGAACATCACCGTAGCTCTTCTTAACACCCTGAAGGCTCGCCACGATCGGCGCTGACTTGCTGCTTTCTGCCGCGGCTCGTCGTTCCATGGTGGCAATCATCTGGGTCCTCCAAGCGTATTCAATGGGCCTTGGCGCCGCGCGAGCGCCCCGCCGGTTCATCATCCAACGCTCGCATCATGGCTCACAGCAGAGGCCTGTGCCAGTGCCATCCATCACTCAGCGAGGGTGACAAATGTCATGCTCGGGTTTTCGTGTGTAAGATGGTCAGCTTAGGAAGAAAGTAGACAGAGCTGGTACTCCGGGGCAGGGTGGGACATCCTTAATTGCTCTCCCAGCTCAATTCAAGGGTCGCGTTACGAATTCAGGACACGCACAGCGAAATCCACAGACATGAGTGGACGCCAATCTGCTTAGATGGCCGAGCGATCGCTTCCGGGACGGGCGCTGCGCAAGGCACAGCGCGTGTCCGGAATTCGTAACAAGCTGGTTCTCCGGACAGTTTTCCACATTTCCTCCGTACTATGTGTTCCGGCTTTGGTATCATGCAGCTACTTGGAGGGCTCGGGATGCTGCCCGCTGGCAAAAGTCTTCGCACATTGCGCGAGAAGCTTGGCCTTACTATGCGCGATGTGGAGAATTCCAGCGCGCGCTTGGCGGACAAATATCGCAATGAAGAATTCTCGATTCCGCCCAGCCGCTTGTCCGACATTGAGACGAAGGGTATTTTACCCAGTATTTACCGGCTGTATACTCTCTCGGTCATTTACCGTCGCGACATCCGTGAATTGATGTCCTGGTACGGCGTCGATCTGAATAATCTGGCTGGGGATCTGGGACTGGTTTCTCCGCCCAGGTCGCACGTATCGGATGCGCTGGCGGGCCTTTCCTCCGTCCAGGTACCGGTTCGTATGGACCCCGGTTTTGACGAGCGCCGCACCACCAACCTCGGCCGCATGGTGGAACAGTGGGGGTTGGTGCCGCTTGCCTACCTGGCACAATTTGCCAATAGCGACTTCACGTACGGCTATGTCGGCACTCACGATTTCACAATGTTTCCAATCCTGCCGCCGGGCAGCTTCATTCAGGTCGATGAATCGAAGAACCGCGTTGTAGAGGGTTCCTGGCGGTCGGAATACGAGCGGCCCATTTATTTTGTCGAAACCCGCGAGGGTCACACCTGCTGCTGGTGCAGCATGCGACGCGACGACATTATTCTCCAGCCCCACCCGCTATCGCCGGTTCCGGTGCGGATTCTGCGACACCCGCAGGATGCGGAAGTCCTGGGACAAGTCGTCGGCGTCGCTATGAAGTTGACGGAGTGGCGCGCGATCGAGTCTTTTCCAGGCTCGAAAGCGCCACCAGCACTGAATTGAGATGGCGTGCGGGGGGCGAATCCTTGCGCTCGCCGGGTAGTATGTCGTCGAAGCGGTCTTGCATCTGTGCAATGTAGTCGCCGGCCGAGAGTCCACTCTCCCGGCTTGATTCGTCCAGATCACTTTCAAGAGACTCGAGCGGCGTCCGCAGCACGCATGCCAGGACCTCGACATGCGCTGTCTTGATCGCGCGGTGGGACGATTCCTGCCCGTGAACCGTCTCCATTCCCCAATGCGCGTAGCGTCCCTGCGCACGGCGGAGTGACGCAAGATAGGCCAACTTCCCCAGCATTCCTGAGATGGCCGACAGCGTCGTTTGCTTCAAGTCCTGCAGGGCTGAATTTAAAGTCATTTTGTTACGAATTCCGAACGTTCCTGCGATTCCGGGCGTGCTTCCACGAGTGGTTGGGCCGTGAAATCATCACGATCCAATTTTGCAATATCAAGGAGGCAACACCCGTGAAACGTATGCTACTCGTCCTCGCTGCAGCCGTAGTTCTCCTCAACACTTTGGCCATCCCCACCATCGCGCACGCCGACGGAGGGGCAGGTGGTACCAATTGTGGCGGAAAAATGTGCAAACCGTAACTTCAGCGGCGCGGTTCTTACAAAAGCCGAACAAAGATCCCGAGTGAGTTGCCGCCTGCAGCCTGGCGCGGTATAGTGCGCGAGAATCGCCATGTTGCAGGCGCACTCACTTCTTTGGCATTACCTTTGGGCGGCACCGAATATCCTGTTGCTCCTCCTCGCTTTTTTGCTCTGGCGCCGCCACTTGCATCGAGCTTACCCTTTTTTCTTCGCCTTCGCTTTGCTTGGCGCCACCGCTCAACTCACCGTATATATCACCGATGTACTCCCTTTCATTCAAGGACCAACCTGGTGGCGTATCTTTTGGGCAGCAGTGCTTGTTGAAGGCGTGCTGAAATTTACATTGATTGCGGAGATCTTTTCCAAGGTCTTTGACGCCTATGCGTCACTGGCGAAGTTGGGGAGGATCTCGATCCGCACAGTGGGAGTGCTTCTGGTGCTGGTAGCTGCCTGGGCCGCAGCGTACTCCTCGGAGGAGGGAATTCTTGGGATCATCGCGGGAGCGCACGTGTTGGAGCAGACGATTTATCTGATCGAGTGCGGACTTCTCGTCTTTGTCGTCCTTTTCTCGGCCTATTTCCACCTCGCCTTCAGCCGACCGGTGTTTGGGATCGCGCTGGGGTTGGGGATATCGGCCTGTGTCCACCTGGCTACATGGGCCGTTATGGCGAATGGAGGGCTCTCAGAGAGTCCTGAGAAGCGTGCCCTGCTTGATCTCGTCAACATGGCCACCTATCACGTCTGCGTCTTGATCTGGTTCTATTACCTGCTCGTTCCCCACAAACCTGCAAACAAGCCCCCGGTTGCATTGCCAGAGACCAATCTCGATATTTGGAATCGCGAACTGGAGCGTCTTCTGCAAAGATGAATATCGCCATTATTCTTGTAGTCGCGGCAGCCCTGGCCTTGGGAATCATTCTCCGGGCCGCAGTCACCAGAAGGTTGACGGTTTCTCCGCAGGCCAACCTGGCGGCGCAGA
>DASPTY010000144.1:0-2241 GCA_035623175.1 Candidatus Limnocylindrales bacterium
GCCTTCTCCCAGGTAAAGCGACCCGGACCACATGTCACCGCATTCATCGAGGGTGAGCACCAGTGCGCGATCGAACGGGGAAGTGTAATAAGCGCTGGCAGCGTGACAAAGATGATGCTCGAGAAAGAGGAAAGGAATGGAAGCGCCGTAGAGTTTGCGGATGCGGCGGTAAAGAGCGGCTTGCCGAAACGTTTGTCCAAGGGAATGAAGCCAACTGCCGGCGCCACGGCCCGGCAAGATCTGAGCCAAACGAAACTGGGCTTCGCGTATGGCGGAAACCGCGACGCGCCCGGGAAATGCAATGACCTGTACGTCGCCGATTTTTGCGTTGCGGTGCTCCAGGCAACGGGCAATCGCCATTCGCGGAAAGCCGCCCATTCCCGTGGAGCGGCTAAGTTTTTCTTCCTCGATGGCAGCAACAATGGAACTCTCATCCACTAGGACGGCAGAAGAATCGCCCCCGAAACCCCACACGCCGAGCGTCAGCATCGCCCTAGATTGCCACGATTCTGCCGCCTCGGGAACAGGACCCGCTCACAAAACCCGGCCGAGAAGGTGATCGCCCACAGTTTCGCTGGCCGTAACTTGCAACCACTGATTGGCAGGGAAAGTTTCGTCGAGAAGCAGACGCAAGTAATTAGTCGAGAGTGCGGGAGTCGGATGGTCCTCGGAATTCTCAGAAGGGTGGAGAGTCAGCACGCGAAGCTCTCTCCCGACTTGCGAGTTGCGGAATGCGTTAGCTTTCCGGTGAGAAAGGACCCGCAGTTCGCGGGCGCGGCGCTTAATGATCGCTCCAGGCACATGATTGGAAAACGAAGCAGCTTTGGTACCAGGGCGCTTCGAATACGAGAAAACGTGCAGATAGCTGAACGGAAGCTTTTCAATGAACGCAACCGTCGCGGCGTGTTCCTCCTCGGTTTCACCGGGAAAGCCCGCGATAACGTCGGCCCCGATGGCGGCATTCGGAAGAAGTTCGTGGATCATTTCGACCCGGCGTGCATAGTGCTCCGCCCGGTACCAGCGGTGCATGGCGGCAAGAATGCGGTCGCAGCCAGACTGTAGAGGCATGTGAAAGTGCTGGGCAAGCCGCGAAGTCGAAGCAAAAAGCTCGATGAGGTCGCGAGTGACGTCCATCGGCTCGATCGAGCTGATTCGCAAGCGCTCAATGGAAGTTTCATCGACAACCCGGCGCAGCAGAGTTTCGAACTCTACCCGCGGGAAAAGGTCGCGACCATAAGCTCCAAGATTAATCCCACTGAGAACAATTTCGCGATAGCCTCTCTCGGTGAGTCCCCGGATTTCGTGAAGCACCATTTCAGGTGGCAAACTGCGGCTGCGGCCACGAACGAATGGGATCACGCAGAACGAGCAGCGCGAATCGCAGCCATCTTGAATTTTCAGGGTGGGCCGTGTGTGGTTCTCTTCGGCGAACACGGGCGCCGACAGCAGCGACTTCTGCTCGAAGATATCGCCGCGCAGAATTTTTTCAGGCGCGCTTTCAGGCGAGCCGCCAGCCACCAGCAAGGACTCAGCGGAGACAAATCCGTCCGCAGCGGCGAAAGACCGGTTTTCGGGCAAAGCGCCGACAAGCTCTGGAATTTGAGGCTTGTGGGAATTCCCCACGACCCATGCTACTCCAGGCAACTGGCTGAGCTCCTCCGGGGCTCTTTGTGCGTAGCAGCCCGTAACAATGACGCGCGTAGTCGGATTCGCTACATGCATTTTGCGAATGGCATCACGGGCTTGCGCGTCGGCAGCAGCGGTAACCGTACACGTGTTTACCACCACGATGTCGGCGTCCCTGGCTTGCGCGGCTGGCGTGCAGCCCCGTGCGAGCAACTGCTTTTGCAATGCAGCGCCATCGGCTTGCGTCGCCCGGCACCCAAATTGTTCGATATAAAAAGTGGCCATCTGAATTCAGTATATCAAGCAGTATCAAGCAGCTGCCTTTACTGGCGGACCTTGCGCCCATACAATGATTCGACCTCTATGGCCCATCAACGACGCAACCCTCTAGCACTCACCAACCCGAAAGTGTCCATCGTCATTCCCGTTTATAACGAAAAGGCGACGATCGACGAGATCCTACGCCGCGTGCTCGACGCGGAAGTGCGAAAAGAAGTGATTATCGTCGACGATTGTTCGACGGATGGAACGCGGCAGATTCTGGAAAACATGGCTGCGAGGCAGGAGAAGGGCGAGAGTGTCGCACCTGCGCAAGATGGCGGCGACCCCATCGCG
>DASPTY010000145.1:0-2934 GCA_035623175.1 Candidatus Limnocylindrales bacterium
GTTGCACCTTGAGCACTATGTACGCGCCGCGAACGTTGCCCAGTTTCTGAATGATCTGCTCGAGTTCATCAGCCGTTGCCACGACGAACTGGTAACGCCGGAAAAGTACGCGCAATACGTCGCAAGCCTGGAGCGCGGCGAGGTCCCGATGCCGCGGGTTGCCAAGTCAAAGAACGTCCTCGACGAGAAGGAAATTCTTGGCCGTTGCCGGGAAATTGCCCGCGTCTTTTCCACCATCGAGCGTTGGTTGCGGGAAGACAATCTCGGGACCTTCAGCCATATGATCTCGCGGGCGCATGATTTGCTGCATAGCGACGACAACGTCCTTGCGGAAGCTCGTGCCCGAGCGCGATTCATCCTGGCTGACGAGTTTCAAGACGCCAACTTCGCCCAAATCCGGATCCTTGCCCGCCTTGCCCAGGCTGACGGAAACATCTTTGCGGTCGGAGATCCGGACCAGGCGATTTACCGTTTTCGTGGAGCATCCAGTGCTGCATTCGAGTTGTTTTATCGCCACTTTCCCACAAGCAAGATGGTTGTGCTTGAAAAGAACCGGCGATCCACCACTCCGATTCTCCGCAGTGCTTTCGCGTTGATCGATAAGAATCCGCCAGTATTCGCGCGGCATCCCGACCACTCAATCGAGTATCGGCGGACACCGCTGCATTCGGCGCGCGAGGAAGAGGCAGCAAGAACCGGAGGCCAGCTTCCGAGTCCTCCAGTCTCTGTGGTGGTTCTCGCCAGCAAAGATGCCGAGGGGCCGGACCTGGTCAGCTTTATCCGCGATACGCAGCGGAAGTCGAGATGCAAGTGGTCAGACTTCGGCATTCTCTACCGCTCTCACTACCAGCGCGACGAAGTTGTCCTGGAGTTGGCCGAAGCCGGCATTCCTTTTGTCATCGAGAGTATGGACATCTCGGATACTCCGGACGTGCGAGATCTTTTTGCCTGCTTGAATGCCGTGGTTTGTGCCGGCGATGACGTCAGCCTGTTCCGGGTGGCTGCTCTACCGTGTTTCCGCGTGGATCCGGAACGGCTCCGGGCGGTTATGCGCACCATTGCCCGGGATTCGCGGGAGGGCAAGGCGGTTCCGCTCTCGTCTGTGCTGGACCAGGTCGCCGGCGGCGCCGAGGTGCTGTCCGCGCTCGAAAGTGCGCGGGAGCGGGTGCGCATGCTCCGAGGGAAGGCTCGTCTGGCGCTCGATCTGATGGTGAAACAGTTTGCTCTCGACGCCAGTTCGCCCATCCTGCAGGCCGCTTTGCAATTCGTCGAAGAATGGGAGAAGAAGAAGGTCAATCGAAGCACGGACCTGGAGGAACTAGTCGAATACCTCGGATATTTCCGCGAGGCCGGAGGGACCATTCCGCTCATCGACCGCGAGAGCGAAACCCGTGGAAGCACCCGGCCTGCCGAGGCCAAAGAAAATGCGGTTCGCCTGATGACCGTTCACGGAGCCAAAGGCCTGGAATTTCCCCACGTTTTCATCCTTCGCGCGAACTCAAATTCCTTCCCATGTTCTTACCGCGAGACCCTGGTCGCCTTCCCCAGGGAACTGCGCGATGAAGACTCGATCACCGCGGATGACGACCGCGAGCTTCAGAAGCAGGAAGAACGCCGGCTGTTTTACGTGGCGATGACTCGCGCCCGCGACTCCCTGCGGATCTATGCCAGGCAGGGAAGAGGCGCCAACAAGAATCCTGACGGCTACATGCGTGAACTGATCGAGAACCGAGGCCTGACCCGCTGGTTCAAGTCGATTCACGCGAGTGGCGCACAGGCGAATCTTGACATTTTTGCTGAGGCCTTGCCCGCCTACCCAGACCAGTCGCGTACGACTTTATGGTTTGAACTGCCGGTGCGCGACGGCTTGCATACGCGGCTCAGCGCTTCGGCGATAGACACTTACCAGCGCTGCGGATTGCAGTTCAAGCTCGACCGCGATTGGCACATTCCCGCCAAGCCCGCCGCGGCCATGCAATACGGCGCCAGCATGCACCGGGTCCTCAAGACGTATTTCGATTCCGTGCGCCTCGGCCGCCCCAAGAGCGACGAGGAGACAATCGAACTTTTCCGCCAAGATCTGGCGGAAGCCGGCATCGCTGAAAAGTACCAGCACGAGCTCTACGAAAAGCAGGGCATCAACCAACTACGCGAGTTTCTTACATCGTTACGATTGCTTCCTGCTCTCCAGGTTCTGCATACGGAGCAGCCCTTTGAGATTCGCATGGGCCCGGTGACGGTCATCGGCCGCATCGACCGCATTGACCGTCGCGCCGACGGCAGCGTTGCGATTGTGGACTACAAAACCGGCAAGGCGCGTCCTCAGGAAGACGCCGACGACAGCCTTCAATTGTCTCTCTATGCGATTGCGGCGCAGGAGAAATGGGGATACAAGGTCGGCGAGCTGATTTTCTTCAACCTGGACGGGAATGTTCCGGTGATCACCACGCGCAGCGAAGCCGATTTGCTCAGCGCCCGCGAGCGCGTGGACGCTGCAGCCAAGGGAGTTGCCGCCGGCGTCTTCGATGCGAAGCCTGGCAACCATTGCAACTTCTGCGCCTACAGGAGCCTGTGTCCGGAAAAAGAGAAGCGAATCCCGCGCACCATCGCAATCGGAACCGCGCAAACGAACTGACGAAGCGCGCCGTGTCCTCGTGCTCAAAAAAACTTAGGGGACGCATTCCGCGTCCCCTGTTTGACTTCGTACTGAACCTTCTTAGTGTTTCTTTTTCTTCTTTGCCTTCTTCTTGGTTGCCATTGTTCCTATTCTCCCTTCCATTCTTCATGGAAAACGTGCAGTGGTCTTCTACTGCAACTAGTTGATGTATAGAGTTAATGAAAAATGAAGTCAAGAGAAAAATGATGATGAACGAGTGTGAAGTGGTAGCACAAAAGTCACGACGAGCGAAGTTGGAATGCAAAAGTCAACAAGAT
>DASPTY010000146.1:0-6983 GCA_035623175.1 Candidatus Limnocylindrales bacterium
CGGATAGTTTGCTAGCTCACAAAGTTCCCCATGTGTTGCTGGTTCCACAATTGACGGCTCTCCCGGCTGGGTCCGGGCAAATTGGACGACAGGATATGGGGTGGGGTCACCGCACATGTGGGGTTTGGGGAATCGTCTTGAGTTTTAGGGGGTAGGAATGCGCGGAATTATTCGGGTCGCTCTCTTGGTGTCTCTTGTCGCAGGATTGCTGTTTTCGTCCCGGATTCATGGTCAGGGCGGGGCCACGGGCGCGATGAGCGGTACTGTTGTAGACCTCAATGGCGGAACCGTAGCAGATGCTGACGTGCAGATCATCAATGCCGCCACGGGCTTGCTGGTTCGGAAATTAAGCACGGCGATGGACGGCTCTTTCGTGACTGCCCTGCTGCCGCCCGGCACATACTACGTGGTGGTTAACAAGTCCGGCTTTTCTGAGGCCAAAGCCAGCGGCATCGAAGTGCGCGTAACGGAAACGACCCGCCTGAGCATCACGCTCAAGCCAGGCACTATCAGCGAGAAGGTTGAGATTTCCGCGCAGGTCGCCACGGTTGAAACCACCAACGCCACCACCGGCCAGACCATCGGCGAGGAAACCGTTCGCGACCTGCCTCTGGCCACACAGAATTACCAACAGCTTCTCACCCTGAGCACAGGAGCGTACAGCGAACTGAACGCTTCTGCGCAATTGGGCCGCGGCACCACCAAGGTGTTCGTCAATGGGCAGCGCGAAGACAACAACAACTATCTGATTGAGGGCATAAGCGCCACGGACTACAACGTCGCGCAGAACTATTACGTGCCCCTGCCCAATCCCGATGTGATCCAGGAATTCAAGGTGCAGACATCCTTGTACGACGCCACGCAGGGCCGTAACGGAGGAGCCAACGTCAATGCCGTATTGCGGGGCGGCACGCGGGAATTGCACGGCGACGTATACGAATTCTTTCGGAATGACGCACTGAACGCGAACGAGTATTTCCACAATGCCACCGGCCAGTCTCGGCCTCCGGTGAAACAGAACATTTTTGGCGGCAGCTTGGGTGGGCCCGTGGTCAAAGAGAAGCTGGGATACTTTTTCGTGAACTACCAGGGCACCCGGCAGCGCAGCGCACTTTCTCCGGGAACCCAGATTAGCAATCCTGGTCTGCCGGCACTGCCGACTCAGCGGGATGCCACCAGCATCGCGGACGCTTTCAGCACCGCAAGCGCTCCCATTACTCCGGCCATGATTGACCCGGTGATTTTGAAACTCCTGCAAGCCAAGGGCTCACTCTTCGGCGACGCCAACGGCTTCCTGATGCCGTCCGTGCCCGGTGCGACGCCGGATTTGAATCCGAACAAAGCTTCTTACGTTACGGCCCCGTTCCTCATCAGCAAGACCGGCAGCTACACCGACGATCAATTCACCTCGAATTGGGACCGCGAATTCAATGGCAGCAAGGACAAATTGAGCGCGCGGTTCTTCTTCTCGAACTCGGAGACTTATCTACCTTTCGGCGCGGGCGGGTTGCAGGCTTCGCTTGGGGGCACTCTCTCCAGCAGCATCAGCGCCACTGACCTGGACTTTCCCTACGACATTCCAGTAGCCGCGCGCTTCTTCAGCATCAACGAGACGCACCTGTTCTCTCCGACACTGGTCAACGACTTGCGCTTCGGCTACGTGCGCATGAATTACAGTCTGTTGAACAATCCTCCGGTCACGGTCACCGATCTTGGCATCGACCGCCCGACCAACAACCTTACTCAGTCAATCTACAAATTCACGCTGACTACTTCCGGTTTCCAGATCGGCCCCACGCCTCCAGCCAACCAGTATCAGACGCAGAATAATTTCGACTTCGTCGACAACGTCAGTTGGATTCGCGGCGCGCACGATTTCCGTTTCGGCGGCGAATTCACTCGCGTCAATCTCGACAAGGATTTTCCGCAGACTTTTAATGGCCAGCTTTTTTTTGTAAACCAGGGCAATTACACGGACTGGCAGAATTTCCTGATGGGCGCGCCGGCCTTCAGCTTTGGCGGCGGTGGCGTCTATAATCATGAATACCGCTCGAATATTTACAGCGCTTTTGCCCAGGATGATTGGAAGGCGACTCACAATCTCACGTTAAATCTCGGATTGCGCGTTGAGATCAATGGCGCGTTCTACGACAAGCTCTGCCACATCGGCAATATTGATGAATCCCTCGCTGCGGCGAACGAATACCCCATGATTTACGGCGGTTGCGCCAATCATCTCGGGGTCCCGGGCCTGACCGGGAGCGGCAGCGACACCACGTTCAAGAATGCTTACGCCACCGGGCTCGCTCCTCGCATCGGCTTGGCCTATGACCTTGGCGGTCACCGCACCACCACCGTGCGCGCTGGCTATGGTATCTACTACGTCCGTGAAGACGTAGGTACCGCAGACCAGCTTTCCTTCCAGGCGCCCTATTTGCCGATCACTTTCGGCGCTTTGAACCCTGGATGCTTGAATGAGTTCTTCTCGCCCAATGCTCCGCCCTCCTGCTGGCCGGCGGGGGCGACCTCCAGCCCGAACGCTCTGCCGGCCGCAGGCAAACTCGACCCCAACTTCATTCCCTGCCAGGCTGCCTTCCTCGGCTTCCCGGGAGGCGACACGACGCAGGCCGGACAGTTTGGATGCGCGGCTGGGAGTCCAGGCTCAATTCCCACGCCATACTTGTTCGTGCTGGCAGTGCCCCGGAATTTTGTTACTCCCAGCACGCAACAATGGAATCTCACCCTCCAGCGCGAACTCGGAAAGCAGTGGGTGCTGGAAGTGGGTTATGTCGGCACGCACGCGACGCATCTCCGCGAAACGCGCACCAATCTTCCCGCGCGCCTTGCCAGTCCGACCAGCCCGATCACCGTCAAGGATGTGAACGGCAACAGTTATCAGATCACGGAGAACACCACAGCGAATGGTCCCATGCGCAGTCCTTATCCGGCGATCAACGGCTACGGTGGTTTCCAGATTTTCGCGAATGATGCCTATTCGCACTATCACTCGTTGCAAACCACCGTGTCGCGCCGTTGGAGCCATGGCTACTTCCAAGGCTCTTACACGTTCTCGAAATCCACGGATGCGACTTCGAGCGGGAACACGGCGCTCAATACGGCGTTCAACGACGAATCGGATCTGAAGAATTCCCGTGGCCCTTCCGATTTCGATCGGCCTCACCGCCTTGCCGTCAGCTACCGGTATGACCTGCCGTTCTTCTCCGGGGCCGAGGGGTGGAAGCGCACGGCGTTGGCTGGCTGGGCTATCAGCGGAATCAGCATTCTTCAGTCCGGCACTCCCTTCACCGTTTTCGATTCGGCCGCGGGAACTGCCTACCTTGCTCCTGGCTACACTCCCACGCTCACGGGGAACTTGGTCCCCGGCACAACCGTCGCCAGCTCGTATACGACTGGTGGCATTCACAGCCGCCTCAACGGTTACCTCAACGTGAACGACTTCAGCCCCGCGCCGCTTTTGAGCGCCGCTCTCGGCGGCGACGGAACCGTGACCACTTTCGGCAACCTGGGCCGCAACGCCTTCCGCGGTCCGTTCCAGCAAAACTGGGACTTCTCACTGATGAAATCGTTCACCATTACCGAGCGCATCAATCTGCGCTTCAGCACCGATTTCTTCAACGTCTGGAACCACGCCAACTTCGCGAGTCCTTCGATCACGGACGTGGAAACCATTACGCACGACGCCTCCGGGAATCCGACCAGTGATGGGCCCTTCGGCAAAATTTTTTCCACCACCGGGACGCCGCGCTTGATCCAGTTCTCCCTGCGCCTAGCGTTTTAGCAGCTTGAGTTGACGGAAAGGTTCCGGATATCATCCCGCACCCGCGTCTTCTGCAGGTAAGGGATCTACGTTTCCGGAGAAAGCGAAAACTCCAATCCGTTAATGCGGTTCTACGGTCCAGTAAACGTACCGGTGGTATGATTTTTCGGCCATGCCAAGTATCGCAACGCGCATTTCACAATTGACTGGCGAGGGCGCACTCGCGGTTTTCACGCGCGCCAAGGAGCTCGAAAAAGAAGGGCGCTCCATCATCCACCTGGAGCTCGGCGAACCAGATTTTCATGCCGCTGCGCCGGTCGTGGATGCATTGCGCGCGGCGGTCGCCAACGGGCGTGACCGCTACGTCGCCACGCGCGGAATTGCCCCTCTGCGCAGCGCAATCGCCGACTACTTGAAGCGCACGCGCAAACTCGACGTCGCCCCCGATCAGGTGTTGGTCGCGCCCGGGTGCAAGATGGCGCTGGCGTTGACGATGATGGCGCTGATCGAGCCGGGCGACGAAGTGCTGTATCCCGATCCTAGCTTTCCTATTTATCCCTCTTTCACCCGCAGCCTCGAAGGGAAGCCAGTCTCTTACGCGTTGCGGGAAAAGAACAAATTCCAACCGGATATCTCCGAGATTGCGGCAAAAATCACTCCGAAGACCCGCGTGCTCATCTTCAATTCCCCGAATAATCCAACAGGTACGGTGTTCAGCGAAACGACGATTGCCCAAATTGCTGAACTCGCACGAAAACATGATCTCTGGGTGATCGCCGACGAAATCTATGCGCGCATTCTGTTCAGCGGGGAGTACAAATCCATCTGGGCGCTGCCGGGGATGGCGGAGCGCACGGTGATCATTGACGGTTTTTCCAAATCGTTCGCGATGACTGGATGGCGGTTGGGCTATGCGGTGGCCAAGAAACAGGTGATCGATGCGCTGGACATGCTCGTCCTCAACACCTTCACGTGCACCGCAGAGTTCTCGCAAGTGGCGGCTATTGAAGCTTTGAACGATTCCACGAACGCCGTGCCTGCCATGGTCGCTGAATACCGCAAGCGGAGGGATCTTTTTGTGAACCGGCTGAACCAACTTCCCGGCTTCCGCTGCCAATCCCCCGACGGTGCCTTCTATGCATGGGTGAATATCGAAGAGACCGGCAGATCCGCCGAAGACGTACAGAGGATTTTGCTGGAAGAGGTAGGAGTCGCGGGAATTGCCGGAGCCGCCTTCGGCGCTGAAGGAAAGAACTATCTGCGATTTTCGCTCGTAAGCGCGACACACCTTTTGGAAGAGGCGTTGGAACGAATCCAGCGCGCCACGGTGCATTGGCGCTCCGCGGTGGCACGGTAAAGGTCGGCTGATGCAATTCTGTTTCGGGAGAGTCCAGGTCATGAATTACTTGCTGCGAATTGGATTGGGAATCGCCCTCGCTTTTGGTCTGGTGCGCATTGCCGCGGCGCAGGCGCGCCCTTATCCCTCCGGCGATACGAGGACAACCTACGAGAAATTGCTGAAACAGATTGAAGCGATTCCCATGTACGACAATCACGCGCATCCCGGTTTCGCCGACGACACCGACGTTGACGCCATGGCCTCGCCTCCGGATGAAAGCGCGACTCTACGCCTGCGGGACGACAACCCGGAATTTGTCGCAGGAGCGAAAGCGCTCTTCGCCTATCCTTACGACGATTTCCAGCCCGATCACGCGAAATGGCTCGCCGATAGGAAGAAGGCCGCAGAGCAAGCCGGCGGCGTGTCGTATTTCAGCAGCATTCTCGACAAACTGAATGTGGATATTTGCCTCGCCAACCGCGCCATGATGGCGCCCTATCTCGATCCCAAGCGATTTCATTGGGTGTTTTTTGGCGACGCGTTCTTCTACCCGTTCGACAACAGCGCGCAGCGCGTCAGCACGCCGGACATGGGCGTTTACGTGCCGCTTCAGGAGAAGATGCTCTCGCGCTGGAAGAAACAGGAAGGCATCCAAGGTTTACCTGCGGATCTGGCGGGATACGAAGACTTCGTCCGCCGCACGATGGCTGACAACCAGAAGCGCGGCGGCGTAGCGATCAAGTACGAAGCCGCGTACTTCCGCTCGCTGCATTTCAGCGATCCACCTCGTGCGAACGCGAAAACCATCTACAACAAGTATCAGGCGGCCGGCGCACCGACCGCATCCGAGTATCGCGAATTCCAGGACTACATCTTTCGCGTTATGGTGGATCAGGCGGGCAAATTGCACCTGCCGATGCATTTTCATTCCGCCATCGGGATCGGCGATTACTTCAGCCTGCACAACGGAAATGTGCTGAATTTGGAGAACGTCCTGCGCGATGGGCGGTACAAGAACGTGACCTTCGTTCTGGTGCATGGCGGCTGGCCGTACGAACGCGAAGCCGCGCTAATGACCGCGGTGAAGAACGTCTACCTCGATACGTCCTTCCAAACGGAGATGCTTTATCCTTCGCAGTTCAAGGAGGTTGTGAAGCAACTGCTCACGCTTTATCCCGACAAGATGATGTATGGTTCGGACGCTTTTCCGTTCAACGACTCGCTGGGCGCGGAGGAAAGCATGTGGCTCGCAGCGTACACGACGCGCACGGGACTTGCCGCTGCGCTTGCGGAGCTCGTGGACGAAGGCGCGATTTCCGAGGCCAAGGCTTTGGAACTCGCGCGAAACTACTTGCACGACAATGCTGCCCGGCTTTATGGAGACTTGAAAAAATGAGCGCAACAACTTCGCCCAAATTCATCCCCTGGAACAAAGTGGAGCACGAAAAGCTGAACGACATGATCGGCCGTGAGATGGTTGTCGGCGACAAGATCATGCTGGCGCGCGTCTTCATGAAGAAAGGCGCGCACGTGCCGCAGCATCATCACCACAACGAGCAGGTCACGTACATTCTCGAGGGCGCGCTGAAATTCGCCATTGACGGCAGGGAAATCGTCGTCCACGCCGGCGAAGTGCTCTGCATTCCGTCAAACATGCCGCATGAAGCCTGGGCGCTCGAAGATACGCTCGACCTGGACGTCTTCACGCCGCCGCGCGAAGACTGGCTCAACAAGTCCGACAATTACCTTCGCCACGACATTCCAATGAAATAAGAAATCCGCTACCAGATCTTGCAGGGATTGTCACGGACCATCGCGTCGCCCTTCTTGCATCCAAATGCTTTGGCAAACGCTTCCAGGTTGGAT
>DASPTY010000147.1:0-15018 GCA_035623175.1 Candidatus Limnocylindrales bacterium
CGACCGCAGCGGAACCATCTTCAAGATCAGTCCCACGCGCGAGGTTTTTGTGTTTGCAACGCTGGAGCCGTCTGTTGCCGCGTATCACCTGGCGTTCCATCCCAGCGGCGAGTTGTACGTGACCGGCCCGACGACGTCCAGTTACGACCGCGTCTACCGCATCACGCAAGGCGGCGAGGTGCACGTGTTTTACCGCGGGCTGGGGCGGCCGCAGGGAATGGCGTTTGACAAGGACGCGAATCTGTACATCGTGGCGTCGTTTGGTGGACGGCGCGGAATCGCAAAGATCACACCTCAGGGCCACGCCGAACATGTGCTAAGCGGGTCCGCGCTTGTCGGGTTGGCATTGTTACCGAGCGGACGCACCATTCTCGCCGCCAACAACGCCCTCTTCACACTGGATTGGAACGTCCGCGGCCTGCCGTTGTTCGGGTGAGCCCCGTCCGGGGTGAGCTACAATACTGCGCATGAAAGCGGAAATTATTGCGGTTGGGTCCGAACTCCTGACGCCGGACCGGATCGATACCAATTCGCTGTTTCTCACCGAAGAGCTGAACAAGCTGGGAATTGAAGTTCTGCGGAAGACGATCGTCGGCGATCATCGCGAATTTCTGGCGGAGGCGTTTCGCGACGCGTTGAACCGCGTCCCAGTAGTGATTGCAAGCGGCGGTTTGGGGCCAACCGAGGACGACTTGACGCGCGAAACCGTGGCGGAACTGCTCGACCGCCGATTGCAGAGGAACGAAGCCGTGGTCAGGGCGATTGAAGCGCGCTTCCGCAGCTTCAAGCGGGAGATGCCCGCCGTGAATCTCCGTCAGGCGATGGTGCCGGAAGGCGCCGAAGTGCTGGAAAATCCCCGCGGCACCGCCCCCGGCCTCTGGCTGGAAGACAAGGGGCGAATGATCGCTCTCCTGCCCGGCCCGCCCAGGGAATTGAAGCCGCTGTTTCTAGAGCAGGTGCTGCCCCGCCTGAGCCGGCACGTTTCCGGCGTGCGCATGCTCCACCGGGAGTTGCGGGTCACCGGGCTCGGCGAATCGCACGTCGAAGAGCGCATCAAGCCGATTTACACCCGATACAAGGACGTGAACACCACGATCCTGGCGGTGCCGGGCGAGATTCAGATCCATCTGCGACGCTGGAGCGAGGATGCGGCGGAAACCAATGCTACGCTGGATGAAATTGTGCGCGGCTTCGAGCTCGCCCTGGGCGATCGAATTTTTGCGCACGCGGCGATTTCGCTCGAGGAGGTTGTTGCAAAACTTCTGATCGAGAACCAGGCCACGATCGCGGCGGCGGAAAGCTGCACGGGAGGCTTACTCGCTGAGAGGTTGACGCGCATTCCCGGCAGCTCGAACTATTTTCTTGGCGGCGTGGTGTGCTACAGCAACGAACTAAAGACGGCGTGGGCCGACGTGCCGGCTGAAATGATTGCGGCAAAAGGAGCGGTGAGCAGCGAGGTGGCGGTCGCGCTTGCGGAGGGGATTCGACGCCATGTGCGCAGCACTTTCGGCGTGGGCATCACCGGAATTGCCGGCCCAAGCGGCGGCAGCGAAGAAAAGCCCGTTGGCACAGTGTACATTGCGTTGGCCTCACCAAGTGGCACGAAGGAGCGGTTGTTGCATTTGCCCGGTGACCGCGAAGCGGTTCGTTTCTATTCCTCACAAATCGCGCTGGACATGGTGCGCATGCATTATCTTTACGACGCAGGTCCGAAACGATGAGACTGTTTGTTGCCATCGAAATTCCGGACGAAATTCGGAATACGCTCGCGGCGTTTGTGAAAGAACTGCGCGGGATTGCGCCGCAAGCGAAATGGATGCGCGTGGAAAACATGCATGTCACGCTGAAATTCCTAGGCGAAACGGAACCCGCCAAGGTCGGCGCGATTGAAAAAGTCCTTGGCTCCATTCGCAGCGGAGAGCCGGTCACGCTCGAGTTCCGCGGGCTAGGATATTTCCCGAATGAAAAGCGCCCGCGGGTCTTTTGGGCCGGCATGGAAGCGTCCCCGAATCTGAAAATGCTCGCGCAAGAGATTGATCAGGGAGTGCACAAACTCAGCTTCCCACTGGAAAATCGCCCCTTCGCGCCGCACCTCACGCTGGCGCGGTTCGAACCTCCAGGCCTACAGCCGAAACTCGGTTCCGTGGCCGCGGAGAATGCCTCACGAAGTTTCGGCTCATTTACCACACGGCATTTCCATCTCATCGAGAGCAAACTGAAACCCACCGGAGCGGAGTACACTACCGTGCAGTCGTTTGCCTTTGTGGCGGAGTCCTAGCGGTTCATGACGCACAGCGGCCAAATGTGGCTCTTCGTGACGGTTGGTTATTTTCTTGGCTCGATTCCATTTGGGCTGATTCTCGCCAAAACTTTTGGCGGCAAGGACGTGCGCGAGCACGGCAGCGGCAACATTGGAGCAACAAACGTCTCTCGCGTGGCCGGCCCGCTGGCCGGAATCCTGACGCTGGTCCTGGACATTGCGAAAGGCGCCGCAGCAGTATGGCTCGCGTCGCGCTTTACCCAACTCAGTGCGACGGCCATGATGCTCGCCGGACTTGCGGCGTTGGTGGGACACTGCTTTCCGGTATGGCTCGGCTTCCGCGGCGGCAAAGGAGTGGCCACAGGGCTCGGCGTGTTCGCCGCGCTTTGTCCTCTTGCGGCAATCGCGGGCGTGTGCGTGTTCGTGCTCGCCTTCGTGTGCTGGCGATACGTTTCGCTGGCATCATTGGCAGGCACGGCCGCGATGCCGCTTTCGATCTACTTTCTTTGGGCGCCAAGACACGCGCCGCCGCTCACGGTTACGCTTGGCACGCTCGCCGCGGCCGCACTGATCTTTTTCAAGCATCGCGCGAACTTGCAGCGGTTGAGAGAGGGTGTTGAGCCGAAGTATCCTCTCGGCCATCCGAAAGGCCGCGACGCATGAGCAAAATCGCGATTCTAGGCGGAGGTAGCTGGGGCACTGGACTGTCCGTGGTCCTGGCCAACAGCCGTCGCAAACACGAAATCCGGATTTGGGTTCGCGAAGCCCCTATCGTGCAATCGATTCGTGACGAACGCGAGAACAAAGACTATTTGCCGGGAGTTCCCCTTCCTGCCCAAGTCCAGGCGTTCACGGAAATCCGCGAAGCGCTCGATGGGGCACAGATCGTTGTGGGCGCGTCGCCCTCGGCGCACGCGCGCGAAGTGTACGCGCAGGCGTTGCCGCACCTTTTCCCGGAAACAATTGTCGTGAGCGCCACGAAGGGCCTTGAGCCGGCGACGCACTTGCGTATGAGCCAGGTGATTGAGCAAGTCTTCTCTCTGCGATTCATCCCGCGCATCGCGGTGTTGTCCGGCCCGTCGTTTGCCTTGGAGGCAGCGCGTGGAGAGCCGACGGCAGTGGTGCTCGCGTCGAACGACCGCGCTCTAGCGGCCTTTTTGCAGGAAGAGTTCGCGGGACCGACGTTTCGGCTGTACACGAATGATGACGTGCTCGGCGTCGAGTTGGCCGCCGCGATGAAAAACGTAATGGCCATTGCGGCAGGGGCATGCCAGGGGCTTGGCTTGGGCGCAAATACGCTGGCGGCGCTGATCACGCGGGGCTTGGCCGAAATGGCGCGGCTGACAGTCGCGTTGGGAGGCAAACCTGAAACGTTGAGCGGACTTGCCGGGCTTGGCGATCTTGTGTTGACTTGCCACGGCGCGCTCAGCCGGAATCGTCACGTGGGTTTCGAGCTTGGCCAAGGCCGCGCGCTTGACGAAATTTTGGGTGAAATGAACATGGTGGCGGAAGGCGTGGGAACTGCCGCCGCGTTGCTGGCCCTGGCGAGAGAGCACAGAATCGAGTTGCCGATCACAGAGCAGGTGCACAGCATCCTGCATTTGGGCAACTCGCCGCGGGACGCGATCCGCGCGATCATGGAGCGGCCGCTGAGGAGAGAGTAGTCAGTCTTCAGTGATCAGTTCTCAGTGAAAACCAAGAATGGAAAAGAAATGGTCGCGAGATGGCTCGCCTCCTCGCAGAAAACTGAGGAAAACACGTGAGATTCGTTACTCATACCTCACAAAACGGGCTGAAGTGGTACTTTGGTCCCAGTAGCACTTGCGTACCTCCTGTCCTTTCGGCCAGCCCGTGGTAACAGATAAGTCTAATAAGATTTATCTGTTGCGATGGCCGTCTCAATCCCATCCCTGTTGACGCGCCTGCGTACGGGCCGCGTACGCATCTTGTGGCTTGTACTCGGCGCGCTTTTGCTTGTCAGCGCGCTCCCGATCGGTCTCTACCACCGCCAGGTGCTGGACCTGAGCCAGGAAAAACTGGTTGACACGGAGCGCGTGCAGCAGGCGGAGCTGACGCGTTCGCTCGCCCAGGAAGTCCAATTCTTCGAGGCCAATCTGACCCAGCAACTCATCAGCCAGCGGCAGATTCTCACCCTGACCGGACTGATCGACAACGTGACGGACCCCGCCGCGGAGCCAAAAGTTACGCGCTTGCTCGAAAACTTCGTCGATTCCAACCGCAACACGTTCATCTACCTGACGGCAGTCGGCCGCGAAGGCAAGGGCACCAGTGCCTCCCAGGGAAACTTCCGCGCGGAGCAGGATCCCTTTGTAGCTAAGTCCTTGCAGCGGGCTTTCGTGAGCTCGATGCAATCGGTGAAATTCCGCAGCGATCCTCTGGCGCTAGCGCCGGATAACCGGCCCGCGTTCGTGATCGCCGTGCCGCTCAAGGATGCGCAGGATAATTTCACCGGGATGCTTGCGGCGGTGGTTTCCCTCGATCCCATCCTGCGGCGTCTGCAGGATGCCAGCGTGCGCGGCCGCACCGTTTTTGTCGTGGATCATTACGGGCACATCGTGGCGCACCCCGATACAAAGCACTTCGTGCCCGGAGAAGATTTGAGCGAGAAATCGCATCTCGTTCGCCTCATCAAGGATTTGCCAAAGGAATTGCGCAACACGGAGACGGTGCGCTTCACAGAAAAGGAAAACAAGCAAGAGGTCGAGAAAGTCGGCACCTACAGCACGTTTCCGGAGGTCAATTGGGCGGTAGTGGCGCAGCGGGGCGTGAATGAGGCCCGCGCCGACGCCGGCGTGACTGAACTCAACCGCCAGGCATTTGCCTTCGTCAGCGTGGTTGTGCTGATTGCCGTTCTTTTCGGTTATTTCTTCGCTGTCGGAATCAGCGGCCCCATCCGCATCCTGGCCGCCTCGACGCGCGCCATCAGCCGCGGCGAATTCCACCAGCGCACACCGGTCCGGGGCGCCGCAGAAATCAGCGAACTGGCCGAAAACTTCAATCTGATGGCCAGCGACATCGAAGAGTACATCGAAAAGCTGAAGCAGGCCGCAGAAGAAAATCGCGAGCTGTTCGTCGGCTCAATCCGCATGCTCGCGGCCGCCATCGACGAAAAGGACCCGTACACGCGCGGTCACTCCGGACGCGTGGCCAAGTATTCGACCGTGATCGCGCAAGAGATGCGCTTGACTGCGGAGGATCTGGACAAGCTGAAGATTTCCGCGCTGCTGCACGACGTCGGAAAAATCGGCGTGGACGACCGCGTTCTGAAGAAGCCCGGCTCGTTGACGCCCGAAGAGTTCGAAATCATGAAGACGCACACGACCAAAGGGGCGAACATCATGCGCCCGGTCTCACAGCTAAAGGACATGCTGCCCGGCATCGAACTCCACCACGAGCACATGGACGGCCGCGGTTATCCCTATGGCTTAAATGGCCCGCAGATTCCGTTGATGGCGCGAATCATCGCCGTGGCGGACACGCTTGACGCCATGACCACGAACCGGCCTTACCAGTCGGCGATGGATCTGGAGTATGCGCTAGGCCGGATCAAGGCGCTCACGGGCTCGAAGTTCGATCAAGCCGTGGTCAAGGCGCTGGAATCTGCCGTGAAAGCCGGCAAAATCCGCCTCTCGGCCGTCGAAGTCCGCGTGTAAGTCCCCCCGCTCTCCCATCTGTTACAATTTTGTGTTGCGCGAGTACGCCTGCGTAAAACCGTATGATCTCGCTTTTTGGCAAACCTGAACCGACGCTGATGGAGCGGCTGAAGGACTCCGTCAGCAAGACGAAAACGGCGCTTGCCGACTCACTGGACACCATCACCAAGGGCGGGCGGCAAATCGATCCCTCGGTGCTGAAGGAAGTTGAAAACGCCCTGCTGTCTGCGGACTTGGGCGTGAAAACAACCCGCGAAATTCTGGATTCTGTGAAGGAGCAGATCGAACGGAAAGCACTCTCCGATGGCGAGCAATTGAAAAAGGAAATCAAGGCGCATGTTTTCCGCGCGTTGAATGTCTACGGCAACACGCCAAACTTGGCGGGAGCGGCAAACGGCAGCGATCCACGCGTGATTTTCATCGTTGGCGTGAATGGCGCGGGAAAAACCACCAGCATCGGCAAGTTGGCGAACCGTTTGCAACAAGAAGGCCGCAGCGTGGTGCTGTGCGCTGCAGATACCTTTCGTGCCGCCGCGATTGAGCAGCTGGAGATTTGGGCGCAACGGAATGGCGTGGAAGTGATCAAGCAGAAACCAGGCGCCGATCCCGCGGCGGTCGTTTACGACGCCATGGCCGCGGCCAAGGCGCGCAGCGCGGATGCGGTGATTGTGGACACCGCGGGGCGGTTGCACACGAAATCCAATCTGATGGCGGAACTCGAAAAGATGAAACGCACCGCAGCGAAGGTGATTCCCGGCGCGCCTCACGACGTACTACTTGTGCTGGACGCGACGACGGGGCAGAACGGGCTGGCGCAGGCGCGTGAGTTCACTTCCACGGTCGGTGTGACGGGCATCATCCTGACCAAGCTGGACGGCACTGCCAAAGGTGGCATCGTTGTGGCAATCTCGCGGGAGTTGGGCCTGCCGATCCGGTTTGTCGGAACCGGCGAAAAGATCAACGATCTCGTGCCGTTTGACGCACAAACCTACGCCGACTCGCTCTTCAATTAATACCGTGAGCAATCACGATCTTCACTTCATGGAGCACGCGCTGGACCTAGCACTCAAGGGTGTCGGGCTGGCGAGCCCCAACCCGACGGTAGGCTGCGTCATCGTGAAGGATGGCGCGATTCTGGGCGAAGGCTTTCACCAGTACGCCTGGCGGGATCATGCGGAGATTGTCGCGCTAAAGCAGGCAGGCAACAGGGCGCGGGGGGCGACGCTGTACGTCACTTTGGAGCCGTGCAATCACGCCGGGCGAACGGGGGCGTGCACGGAGGCGGTCATCGCGGCGGGAATTTCGCGCGTCGTCTCGGCGATGGAGGACCCCAATCCGAAGACGCGTGGCGCAGGTTTCATGCGGTTGCGCGCTGCGGGGATCGAGGTCGAGACAGGCGTGCTTGAGCCCGAAGCGCAAAAATTGAATGAAGCGTTTGCCTGCTGGATTACCACACACCGGCCGTTTGTCACCCTGAAGTCAGCGCTGACGCTGGATGGGCAACTTGCTCTGCCGCAAACGCGTGCAAGCAAGAAGCGCGTGTGGATTTCAAGCGAGGAATCGCGCGCGGAAGTGCAGCGCATGCGCCATGCCTCGGACGCGCTGCTTACTGGCATTGGGACGATTCTGGTCGATAATCCCTTGCTGACAGACAGGAGTGGTCTGGAGCGGCGGAGGCGCCTGCTCCGCGTGATTCTGGATACCAAGCTGCGGCTTTCGCCAAAAGCGCGCATCGTTGCAACCGCTGACGACGATCTTCTCGTTTTCACGGCTGTGCCTCTCAAATCGGTAAAGGCGCGAAAGCTGCAAAATGCCGGGGTCGAGCTGATTCAGGCGAAACCACGTGGCGGGAAGATCGACCTACCCGGTGTGCTGAAAGAGCTTGGCAAGAGGGAGATACAGAGCGTGCTTCTGGAGGCCGGCCCGCGCTTGAATGACACGGCGCTGGCGGAAGGTGTCGTCAACAAACTTGTTCTGTTCTACGCGCCGAAACTTGCCGGGAAGACCGGAGTCCCCTTCATTCACGCAGCGAGCAATTCCCTGCCGCATCTCCAGATTCGCTCGGTCCAGCAATTCGGGCCCGACGTCGCCATCGAAGCTTACGTGCATGTTTGATCATTCAGACAAGATGCGTAGTGGCAGGGACGATGCTTGGCTGAATCATTCCCTACTTCCACACAGGCGCTGAAGAATCCTCTATTCTATCCGTGAGTTCTTTGCGACCATTTTTCATCGAATTGATTTCCACACATCCGCTCCCGGGGAGGTCCTTCGGGCATGCCTGATGCTTCCCGCTCCTGGCGCCTGGGTTTCTGGAGCCTGATCGCCACGCAGTTTCAGGGCGCATTTAACGATAATGCGCTGAAGTTCCTCATCATTTACCTGATCATTGGCACGAACCTGTCTTCCGATGCGGAGGAATCCAAGGTTTTGCTGGTCGGGGTCCTTTTCGCCCTCCCGTTCATTTTGTTTTCCATGACCGGCGGTTTCCTGGCCGACCGGTTCAGCAAACGACGGGTCACGATATGGACAAAGATTTTTGAGATTGGCGTCATGTTGTTCGCAATTGCGGGTTTTGCGCGACACAGCATGACCATGTCCCTCGTCGCGCTGTTCCTAGCGAGCACGCAAGGCGCTCTTTTCGGCCCGTCGAAATACGGCCTGCTGCCGGAGATCCTGCCGGAGAACCGCTTGTCCTGGGGCAATGGAGTCATCGAGCTGGGAACGTTTCTCGCGGCGATTACGGGGACGTTGATTGGAGTGAACCTCTCGAAGTGGTTCGCGGGACGCCAGGAGTACAGCGGTGTATTCTTCCTGGCCTTTTCCGCTGTCGGTCTCGTGACCAGCCTTGGCATCTCCCTCGTTCCCGCAGCGGACCCGGCAAGGAAATTCCAGCTCAACTTTCTAGGCGACCTCTGGATACACGGCGGGCGGATTTTGCGGGATCGCGTCCTGTGGCTGGCTGTCGCCGGCAATACGTTTTTCTTCTTTCTCGGCGCCTTGCTGCAGTTTGACATCGTGTTCTACGGCCGGGACGTGTTGCACGTGCCCGAATCGCAGAGCGGCTTTCTGCAGGCGGCGATCGCGATAGGTATAGGACTCGGCAGCCTCGCCGCGGGCTATCTATCCGGCGGGAAGATCGAATATGGCCTGATTCCGCTCGGCGCCATGGGCATCACGGTCTTTGGATTCTTACTCGCCCTTCCCGGATTGTCGTTCTCCACGGTTCTAGCTTTTCTCGCGCTCCTTGGATTCTTTGGCGGGTTTTTTATTGTGCCCATCAGCGCCTTACTGCAGCATCGCCCGGAAGAGCAGCACCGCGGGGGCGTGCTGGCCTCGTCGAATCTCCTGTCCTTCGTCGGAATTCTGGCTGCTTCGGTGGTGTATTACCTGGCGAAGCATTTCGTGCATCTCGGCCCGGTGGCCATTTTCTTCTGGGCGTCGTTCGTCACATTCTCGGCGATGCTGTACGTCCTTTGGCTGCTGCCGGATTCCCTGCTCCGCCTGCTGCTGTGGATTGCCGCGCACACGCTCTATCGGCTGGACCTGAAGGGCAACGAAAACATTCCCGCTCGAGGGGCTGCATTGCTTACCCCGAACCACGCGTCATGGGTTGACGCGGTTCTGTTGATTGCGGCCACCGATCGCCCCATCCGCTTCCTGATGTTCAAGGGTGCTTACGACCATCCGCTCGTCAGGCCCTTCGCCAAAATGCTGAAGATCATTCCAATTGCCTCCGACCAGGGGCCGCGCGAGATGATTCACTCTTTGCGCGAAGCTTCCGAAGCGCTGCGCCAGGGCGAAGTCGTGTGCATCTTCCCCGAAGGAGAGATCACGCGGATTGGCCAAATGCTGCCCTTCCGGCGCGGTTTTGAACGCATCATCAAGGGAATTGACGCTCCCATCATTCCCGTGAACATTGACGGAATTTGGGGTTCGATTTTCAGTTTTTCCCGGGGACATTTCCTGTGGAAGTGGCCGCGCACGATTCCGTACCCGGTGCGCATCACGTTTGGCAAGCTGATGCCATCCACCTCGACGGCGCCGCAAGTGCGCCAGGCGGTGCAGGAACTGGGCGTGGACGCCTTCCAGCGACGCCGGAGACGCATGAAGCCACTAACGCGGTCTTTCGTCGCGGCGGCGCGGCGAAATCCGCGGCACTTCGCCATGGCTGACGGCAAGACGCCGAAGGTTACGTTTGGTGATTCGCTCATTAAGACCGTTTTCCTCGCACGGAGGCTGCGCCCGCTTTGGCAGGGCCAGAAGATGGTCGGGATTCTCCTGCCGCCTTCGATTCCCGGGGCGCTGGTCAATTGGGCCGCGCTTTTGCTCGGCAAAGTGCCGATCAATCTGAATTACACGACTTCGAATGAGTCGCTGGCGTCGTGCGCGAAGCAGTGCGATTTGAAGACCGTGGTCACCTCGCGTCAGTTCCTCGAGAAAGTGCCGCTGCAGCCACCTGGGGAGATCATTTATGCCGAAGATTTGGCGCTCAATTCCGGCTTCGGCGAGAAAATTGCCGCGCTGCTTGCGGCAAAGCTACTTCCGGCGCGGCTGCTAGAATGGTTCCTCAGCGCGGCGGGACCAGCAAAGCTCGATGACACGGCGACCATCATTTTCTCGAGTGGCTCTACGGGCGAGCCGAAGGGCGTCGTGTTATCGCACTTTAATCTTGCCTCCAATGTCGAGCAGCTCGAACAGGTCTTCCACTTGCACGAAGGCGACCGCATCCTGGGCATACTTCCCTTCTTCCATTCCTTTGGCTTCATGGGCACGCTCTGTTTGCCGCCACTGACCGGCATCGGCGTGGTATTTCATCCGAGCCCTCTCGACGCGCAGGCGATTGGCGCTCTGGTCAGCAAGTATTCGGTCACCATGCTCCTTTCGACGCCCACATTTCTGCATTCCTACACACGGCGCTGCCCGCCGGAAGCCTTTGGCAGCTTGCGGATCGTCATGGCCGGCGCGGAGAAGTTGCAGGAACGAATCGCGCAGTCGTTCGAGGACCACTTCGGAATTCGCCCGCTGGAAGGCTACGGCTGCACGGAATGTTCGCCGGTCGTCGCCGTAAATACATACGATTTCCGCGCAGCGTATTTCCGGCAAATCGGGGCCAAGCGAGGCACGATTGGCCATCCGCTGCCAGGAATCGGCGTGCGCATCCTGGATCCCGATTCGGGCGAAGCCCTGCCGGTGGGTAGGCCCGGGCTGCTACTGGTGCGTGGCCCAAATATCATGGTTGGCTATCTGGACCGGCCTGAGAAAACGGCGGAAGTCTTGAAAGACGGCTGGTACAACACCGGGGACATCGCCACGGTTGACGAGGACGGATTCCTGCGCATCACTGACCGCCTGAGCCGTTTCAGCAAAATCGGCGGTGAGATGGTGCCGCACATCAAGGTGGAAGAAAAGCTCCACGAATTGCTTGAGGCGGATGGACAGGTCCTGGCGGTCACGGCCATCTCCGACGAGAAGAAGGGCGAGCGGCTTGTGGTGATTCACACGCTGAATGAGGACTTGCTGCGAGTGTGCTTGGAAAAACTATCGAAGAGCGATCTTCCCGCGCTGTGGAAGCCGCGGCCGGATCAGTTTCATCGCGTGGAAAAACTGCCGTTCTTGGGCACGGGGAAATTGGATCTTCGGAAGCTGCGGGAACTTGCTCAAGTGAAGGGATAGTCCCTCGCCAGAAAAGGTGCAACACCTAGGAGACAAAGCGGAAGATCAGAATGGAATGAGGCAGGTTTGGAACTGTGATGTGCGGAGGCGGGCTACCTGGATGTCTCAAAGTTGCGCAGAAGGCAGGTCATCGCGCACTTTATTTCGCCACTCGGAAGCAGGGAGCATTCCACGACCGACCAATCCGCATCCTCGCCCTGGAACTTCGCCGCCGTGATTTTCGCGATCTTGTCCTTGTTAGGGCAAACCACGTTTCTAAATCGGAAACTGCAGTTTTCCAGGATGCGGTCCAGTATCTCCGGATCGGTCATGCCTACCCTCCGTCACGAGCGAATGAGAATGGCCTGAGTCTCCTCATCCTGCGCTGCGCGGCCTTGGCTGTCAAGGGCACGCAAACACACTCTTCCTCAGGCTCCCTCAGGTAACAAATTCCGGGTCAGGCGCTACTCTTCCTTCAACTTCGCCTGTGAAAGACAGTCCATGCCGCAGTGAACCGCGCCCGGCGGCAATAGAGAGCAGTCGATGACACGCCAGCCGCCCCATCCCTCCTCGCTGAGCGGCCAATTCGCGACGACAATCGAAGCGTCGCGATCATGAACAGTGCAATGTACTTTTTGCGGATACGTCTTGGCAGATTCTGGGTGGGGATCCGTGAGTCTGGGCTCAAACATTGACCACCTCGGACCAGGAGCGTGGCCTGGGCTAATTTTCCTATCCCCAGCACAGAAGCGTCAAGGGCCACCGTCACGTTGCGGGGTGGCATACGAGAACGAAGGTATAAGTTGTCAGTTTTAAGTTATAAGTAAGAGAAGAGAAAAGCTGTTTGATTTGGACTCAGTGACCTAGGTGGCTCACATCCTGAGAGGTTCTTATGTTTACCGGCATTATTGAGCATCTTGGCAGCGTAGATTCCTTGAAGCTGCACGCTGAGGGTGGGCGGCTGACGATTCACGCGCCAACTGTGGCTCCACGACTGGCAATTGCAAACAGCATCGCTGTCGATGGTTGTTGCCTAACGGTTGTGGCTCTCGAGCACGAGTGTTTTTCCGCGGACCTGTCCGCGGAGACCATTCGCAAGACGTCCATGGGCGAATGGAAGCCCGGGACGCGCGTGAACCTGGAGCAACCCATGACGGCGGGCAAGGAGTTCGGCGGGCATTTTGTGCTGGGCCACGTGGACACGACCGGGCGCGTGACGCGGCTCGATCCTGAAGGCGAGAATTGGTGGTACGGGGTCGAGGTACCCGAACCGTTCGCGAAATATATTGTGCCTCAGGGTTCAATTGCGATTGATGGAATTAGCTTAACCGTGGCGCGATGGAACGGCCGAATCGCAGAGATCGCGATTATTCCGTTCACGTATGAGCACACCAACGTTCGCGGCAAAAAAATTGGCGACGCGGTGAATCTCGAAGGCGACGTGTTGGGCAAGTACGTCGAGCGCTACCTGGAAGCTCGTAGCGGAGCGAAGCCGGCGAGCAATCTCACAATGGACGAGCTAGTTCAGCAGGGTTTCTGGCGACCTCGGTAATGCGCGTTCGGCTGGGACGCTATTCCTGATTCCAAGACGAGTGGATCCCAATCGGCGAGCTGTCATGCGGGGTGAGACGGCGTAATGTGACGCTTGACGGAGACAAAGAGCCGTTTGTCCTGTAGCCTATTGCATCTGGCTGAAGCAAATCTGATTCCCGGAGCATGAAATGAAGGAAGCCGTTCAACAATCACTTCGCCATTCTGCGGCCGCTCGTTGGATTGCCTTGGCGATTGTTTCGTTCACGATGCTTTGCGGATATTACGTCGCGGACGTCATGTCCCCCCTCAAGCCCATGATCGAGCAGCAATTGGGTTGGAGCAGCTCTGAGTACGGATTCTTCACCGGCTCGTATGCCTGGTTCAACGTCTTCCTCGGCATGCTGGTGTTCGGGGGGATGGTCCTGGACAAAATGGGAGCACGTTTCACCGGGATCATGGCCGGCCTGATGATGGTCGTGGGCTGTGGAATCAAATGGTGGGCGGTCCAGACTCACCTTCTGGACCATTCAAGCGTCCACTTGCTCTTCTGGGATTTCAAGTCACAAGTCCTAGTGGCCTCCGTGGGGTTCGCTATTTTCGGTGTCGGCGTGGAAATTGCCAATGTGGTGGCGGTAAAACTCATCGCCCGATGGTTCCTCGGTTACGAGATTGCACTGGCCATGGGACTGCAAGTGAGCACTGCCCGGCTCGGCACCGCCCTGGCACTCGGTATGGGGGCCCCCATCGCCGCCTATTTCAAAGCTGTGGCCGCGCCTGTGCTTGTGGGAGTGCTCCTGCTGGGCGCAGGATTGGTGGCCTTCTTGTTCTACTGCGCCATGGACAAGAAACTGGACGCCTCCGAAAAGGAAATTGCCGCTTCTGCGGATGAGGAATTCCACATCTCGGACATCGCAAAAATCCTGAGCATCCGCGGCTTCTGGTACATCACCGTCCTGTGCGCGCTGTTCTACTCCGCCGTTTTCCCGTTTCTCAAGTACGCACCGGACCTCATGGTGCAGAAGTTCCAAGTGAAAGAAAGTCTTGCCGGCGCCATCCCTTCGATTCTGCCGTTCGCTACCATCCCTCTTACAGTCGTGTTCGGCCGCTATTACGATCGCAAGGGCAAAGGGGCCACGCTGATGGTCCTGGGGTCGTTGCTGCTGGTTCTGGTGCACTTCGTCTTCACGGTTCCGTTTTTGAATAGCTGGCTGATAGCTCTCGCGGCTACTATCGTGCTGGGTTTCGGCTTTTCTCTCGTTCCCGCGGCGATGTGGCCCTCGCTGCCAAAGTTTATTCCTCACCATCAACTTGGCACAGCCTACGCAGTCGTGTCCTGGATGCAGAATTTGGTGGCCCTCTGGGGCGTTCCCTACTTGATTGGCTGGATTTTGGACCGCTTCTGCATCACGGGCACCCGGGTAACGGATGGCTTGAGCAGCCCCTCGTACAATTACACCCTCCCAATGGCTGTGTTCACCACACTGGGGGTGCTCGCCGTGACCTTCGCGGTCCTGTTGAAGACGGAAGACAAGAGGATGGGCTACGGCCTGGAGCTGCCCTGCCAGAAAGACTAGTAATTGTGCCCTTCAAGTGCCTATGCCACGCCCACGGGTGGCACCCTCATCGTCATTCCGAGCGAAGCGAGGAATCCCTCTTCGATGCAGAATCTGAGGAAAAGAGAGATTCATCGCGTAAACTTCGCGCGATGGGGCAGCGGTCCTCCCTCCGCGGACTCCGTTCGGGATGACGAAGTTGCGTTTATTCGGAAGGCTGTTACAGCGTCACGTCCAGAGCGGGAATGAGTTCATCCTGAAGCAGGAAATCGCGAAGAAATGGGTCCGTGGAGCTTTCAAACTCAGCCCACGAGCCAAACACCTGCGATTTGCCGTCCTGAAG
>DASPTY010000148.1:0-7083 GCA_035623175.1 Candidatus Limnocylindrales bacterium
CACGCACTCGACCGAGTGGACAAGCATAGGCTTGTGCTCACTGTCACGATGACTACAACAGCGTGGGGTGTTGATGTCTTGGGGAATCGTTTCATGTTTCCTTTGATTGTTTCTGGCCCTCTTATAGCTGACGATGAATTGGTCAATGTCCCCACCCGCACGGTTAAAGGAACAGGCAAGGAGAATTTCAAGCTCGGATTGGACATAACGTTTGGACAATCGGAGATTGTCGCTGGCAAGCCTGTTCTTGAAACACTCAATCGTATGGCGGATTTTGCGAGCGCAATCATCCCCCAATTCGAGCCATTCTTGCTCTGAGCGATTCGTTGCCCTGTCACGCCCTAATTGTATACTTGTTGTCAAGGGATAATTACCCAAGAACAGGGGGGGTACACCCCCCTCCGCCGCGTTCCGTTTTGGAAAACGCCGCTCTCGCACAGCGTCTCCGTGCATGCACCCTCGCCCCTTCATGGAGTACTCACTGTGTACGTATCACATCAATGTCGGCGCGCCGACATTTTCCTCGTGCCGCACATCGCAACTAGCACGAAGCGTCTTTTCCGCTGGCGACTGTTGGCTGGCTGCCAGCTGTGGGCCTTCTTTCCACGAGTCACGAATCACGGGCCACGGGCCACGTTCTCGCTCCCCTGTTCCTGCGCCCGGTATCGCCGAAAGCACACGGCCTTCCCCCGCCCCTTGCTCCTCTTACAATATAGATATGCGGCAATCGTACTTGCTTCCCGGCTTGTTGTTCGTCGCTTTGGCGGGCTGCCAAAAGCAGCCGGAGACGGACTACACCGCCCTGGATCAGTCCGGAATGTGGTCAACGAGTTTGCAAGAGCTGAAAACGCTGAAACTCACCGACGGCGAAATTGTTCAACTCACGAAACTCAAGCAGGCGGGCGCTTCCGACGATCTATGCATCGCCCTGCTGAAAGCCTCGCGCGATCATCACCACGAGTTCACCAGCGCTGATTCCGCAATGAACCTCTCCCGCGCCGGCTACAGCGACGCTGACATTTTGGAAATGGCCAAGACCGATCAGATTGACATCCTAAGCGGCGAAGCGGTCACGCTGAAACTCATCGGCCTCTCGAATCCCACCGTGCAAGCAATCCTGCGCAGGCGCATGAAGAACATCCCCACGCCGAGCAGCGAACAGATTGGCCGGTTGAAGAACACCGCCATGTCCGACAAACAGATTCTCGACTTCATCAACGCAGGCTACGCGAACGACAAGGTGGAAGCGTTCATCAAGCAGCGCGAAGCCGTCCGCAATCACTCCAACACCGGCTTCGTCCCCGTTCGTGGCCGCAGGTCGCGCTGACTTTTCCCTCGCCCACGGAGCTTCTGCTATTCTTTCCTCCGCACACCAGGAGGCTTACCCATGAAAGACGTTGTGTCGACGGGCCGCGGCCCCAAGCCGATCGGGCCCTATTCACAGGCCATCAAATCCAACGGTTTTGTGTTTCTTTCCGGCCAGGTCGCGCTGGATCCGCGGTCAGGTGAATTTGTCGGCGCCGATGTGCGTCAACAAACTGAACGCGTGATGGAAAATCTGAAAGCCATTCTGGAAGCGGCGGGAGTCAATCTGACTCACGTCGTCAAAACCACGGTCTTCCTGAAGGACATGAACGATTTTCCGGCGATGAACGAAGTGTATGCGCGGTATTTTGTCTTGGCCCCGCCCGCTCGTTCGACCGTTCAGGCCGCAAAGCTTCCGAAAGACGCACTCGTGGAAATCGACGTCGTCGCCGCGCTCTAGTTCTCGGGCGACACAGCGCAGGAATAAAAACGGCCACCGCATCTTCATCGGTGGCCGCGCGAATTGTCTTCAGTCTCAAGTCTACGGACGAGTGGGGCTTTCGAACGCTTCGGACACCGCGAACCAGGTCGCGCCGGCTACAAGCGCGGTCGCGACGATCATGAAGCGGCTGCGCCCTGCCTTGAGCGGTCCGTTCCTGTTCAGTGGCCCCCGGCCCGCGCCTGCGCCCGCGGGTCCTTGCCCTGGATCTCCTGGATCCAAGAGCACACGATAAGAGCTTCCCTCGGGAATAACTTGCACCTCATCTTCAACGGTGACTGTCAGTCCGCCGCGCCGCGCGCTCACCAGGAGTTCCTTCTCATTAACCAGCGTGACTTGGCCGATCGTGGGCATGTCCGATTGGGGGCGAATGGATGCCTTGGAAACGAAGAGCGTGAACGCGTGCGCATTGCCGGTGGAAAATGTCGCGGTTCCCAGAAGGAGTTTCGCAGAGGGAGAACCTTCGTCGTCGTTCACAATGGCGGCAGAAGAGCTGAGGAGCAACAACCTCGCCGCGCCCGCGCGAATCTGCATGTTGCCTTGAAGTTCGGTGCTTAGGCGATCGCCGCCGTAGACAGTCGTGCCGACGCCCGCTGCTGCCGCTCCCACATGGGCACGCTCAGCAGCGATGACAGTGCCGAGCGGAGTCGCCGCCGGTGTTGGCGCGCCCCACAGTGGAACACACACCAAACTCAAGCTCAGTACGGCTGCGTATATTACGCGCAGACGGTGCATAATCCCCTCCCCCGGCTGAACTGCCAAAGGATACTTCGCGGTGAGCTTTGACGTCAATCGTGAAACTACCAAAAGGGAACACTTCCGGCTTCGCCCGCCTCGATGGACTTGGTGGCAGAACTACAGCTAGACTGCTAGAATTCCTTTCATCGTATGGCCGATTGGAAACAAATCACTGCACGTATTCGCCGCGCACGGGCCGGTAAGGATCCTGCGGGGCAACTTACAAATCTTTTCTCCAAGACGCGCGACGCCATGGTCGCGTTCGAGCTTGCGCGCTTCTTTGAGTCCAGCGGCAACACCGCCGATGCCGGCCGGTGGTATCTGACCGCCGCAGAACGCTTCCGCCGTGCGGACTGGAAGACCAAAGCGCAGGAAAGTGCCACGCGTCTGGGAGCCACGGAGCCCGCGGAGATTCCCGCGCCGTTGCCACGGAATGTTGTGGAAACCACTCCTCCGGTCGAGACTACGCCAGAAGTAACTTCGGCGCCGGAACCTGCCGCCGAGACTCATGTGGAATCTCCTAGCAACGGACAGCCAGCCGCGTCGGCCGAGCAGCTACCTGCTAAATCTGAGACGCCGCGCCACCGTCAGCGCCGTGGGCGGCGCGGTGGACGCGACCAGCGGCCTCCCAGACGGTCTCAGCATGGTGCTCCCCAGAGGGAAAGAGAAGCCACGTCCACACGCTCACACGAGGAGACAGCATCGAGCCACGAACGCGCCGAGCGGCCGTCGGTCTCACCCGCGCCTTCCATTGCTGCGGAAGCGCCATCCTCTGCCACTCTTCGCGGACGTTACGGTGATCCGGGGCTGGCTTCCCGGCTCACTCAGTTGGAAATGAACTTCAGGCGCCTTCTCGCATGCACTCCTACGAAACTCGAAAATGCGGACAAAGCGCCCGCCAGCCCCGGCGTTTGGCTGCTGACCGATGCGGATTTGGCCACTTACTACTACGTCGAGTCCTGCCAGACTTTGCGTGTGGCCATACCCGCGCTTTTGCGAGGAGGTTCGGCGCGGCGCGGCGAATCGATCAAGCCACTCCTCGCGGAGCATCTCGGCATTCCAGAGTCCCGCGTCGCGAAATACCTCGCGGAGCACTGCGTTGTCCGCTGGCTGCAAATGGATGAGGACGCTTCGCACTTCGCCCACTTCCTGATTGCGGTCCTTCGCCCAGCGCTAAATCAGTGAAGCAGGACGGCTCACCGGACGCAGAATCCCGGTTTGCGTCCTATCAGTAACCCCTTTTCGCTTCTTCAACTTAGCCCCATTCGCTGGCCCCTGGCACCGTTTGAGGCCCGTTTTCTACCGTTCACCGTATCCTGCTGGCTTAGGCTCCTTAGAGTGTTCAGACTGTACAAGACCAATGGCTTAGGGTGCCGCGTCGCTGCGTGCTACCCTGTGAAGAGCCTTGGGGCTGAACGAAAACAGGATTTGCTCAGCTCAATATCGGCGTTTGGGGCATCCCGAAGTAAAGTAAGAATTCGCGAAAGTGAGGCAGCCGCAGCATGCCTAATTCTCTCTCTACGCAATTGTTCCGTTCGATGGACTGGGTTCTCTGCAAGACGGCGGGAATCACCTTCAATTCCATCCAATATTTCAACAAGCGCAATCCCAATCCGTCGCCGACTCCGCAATGGTCCGAGAAGCCGCTTTTGAAGTCGTGGGAAAAATCCAAGCCGACACTCGGCTTTCCACGCCAGACTGACTCGCTCTGCCCGGCCTGCGTGAAAGAAGCGCGGGAAGCGATCATCGCCGGCAAAAAAGATTGGCGCGATCTGATGCACGAGAAGGTCGGCGAGGTCAAGGCGCAGATCATCGAGCGTGACGGGCAAATCTGGATGGTCAAGGACTGCCCGCAGCATGGTCATTACGAGGACCTGATGGCCCTGGACTCCTCTTTCCTCAAGTGGATTGAGAAGCAATTCCCCGGCCGCGACATCCCGGCGCACGCCGACGAAGGCCTGCACAAGCATGGTTCCTCGAACGTCCGCTACGGACGCGGCGCTGTTCTGACCGTGGACCTTACCAATCGTTGCAACATGATGTGCGATCCCTGCTTCATGGACGCCAACCAGGTTGGTTACGTCCATGAATTGAGCTGGGAGGAAATCACCGAAATTCTGGACAACGCGGTGAAGATCAAGCCGCGGCGCCAGATGTCCGTGCAATTCTCCGGCGGCGAGCCGACGATGAGCCCGTACTTCTTCGACGCCATGCGGTACGCCCGCAAGGTAGGCTACAACTCGGTACAGGCGGCGACCAACGGCATCGAATTCGCCAAAAGCAAGGAATTCTGCAAGAAAGCGTTTGACGCAGGCTTGCGTTACGCCTACCTGCAATTCGACGGCATCGGCAACGACGCGAACAGCCACCGCCAGATCGGCAACTTGTTCGACGTCAAGCTGCGAGCAATCGAGAACATGCACGAAGCGGGCATTGAGATCGTGCTCGTGGTGACGATCGTCAACAACGTGAACAACGATCAGGTGGGCACCATCGTGAAGTTCGCGATGGAGAACCCCAAGAAGATCGCGTTCATCAGCTTCCAGCCGGTCTCTTTCACGGGCCGCGACGAAGACATCACGCCGGAACGCCGTCTGCGCCAGCGCTACACGCTTTCACACCTCGCTTCGGACGTCAGCAAGCAGGTTGGCAAGATAGAGCCGACGCGCGACTGGTTCCCCATCTCGTTTATCAGCACCTTTGCGGGCTTTGCGGACATGGTGAAGGGCAACGAATCGCAGTGGGGTTCGCTCTCCTGCGGCTGCCACCCGAACTGCGGCGTGGGTACCGCCATCATGATCAACAAGGAAACCAAGGAATGGGCGCCTGTGCCGCGCTTCCTGGACGCGCAGCAACTCGTTAAGGACGTTACCGCCATCACGGACGCGGCTCGCGGCAAGGGCTTGTCCAACTTCATGATGGCCATGGCGCTTTTGAAGAACTACAAGCCGTTCCAGGGGCCCAAGGGCCTGAAGCTCTGGGATCTGTTCAAGAAATTCGATAAGACCTGGGCGCTCACCAAGCGCTCGACGACCAAGTACGGCCGTACCTCGCCGGACCGCACCTACGAAGATGCCATGAAGCGCCGCGCTTCGGATCCCTGGAATTTCCTGTTCATCGCAGGAATGTGGTTCCAGGATCTGTTCAACTACGACTTCCGCCGCACCGAGATGTGCATCATCCCGTACGGGACGCAGCAAGGCGAAATCAGCTTCTGCGCGTACAACACGGGCATCGGTTGGCGCCAGATCATTGAGAACATGCACAAGAACGCGACGGTTGCCGAGTGGTACCGCACGCACGGCAAGCACGAGATCTACGCCAAGGGCAAGAACGTCAACCTGCCCTCGTACGAGCACTCGCTCAAGATTGACTCGGAGGACGCCGCGCGCGTTCGCCACATCGAGCACGACATTCCCGTGACCGCGGCGGAAGAGAACCGCATCCGCCGCAAGAAGGCGCTCGAAGAGCAGGCTAAGGTTCGCGCCATTTACGAAGAACTCGTTCTGAAGAAGCCCCAGCCGACGGTAGTCCAGATCGGCACCGTCAGCGACATTGCGAAGGCGGTTCCTGCCAACTTTGCGAACAAGCCCGTGACTATCGCCCCGGCGAATGGTAACGGCCACGAAGCCGCCAAGGCCACCGAAGCGGCTGCGGAAGCCGTCGCCGGCGACTGACGTTCTCACGCTTTCCGTGTAGCGCCGGCCTTCATGCCAGATTCTTGAGGTTTCACGGCCCCGGCCAAGTCTGGGGCCGTTTCTTTTGGCCAGCGGCCGCCTAGCACAGCTCCAATCAGTCGCAGCGTTCCAAGGCGAGAGTTTGTTGTATTCACTGCGACCCATTTGTTACGCTCCTCCTGAATGTCCTTATTTGATCAATTCTTGATGACCATCTTTTTCCTGCTTGCTTTTCTGGGGCCACCCGCTTCGTTGCTCTGGGGCTGGTCCTCGTACCGGAAGGGCTTCTTGGAGCCAAGATGGCGTGCACGATTAGGCCTCGGGACGTTGGTCTTAGCAACTCTGCTCACGGCTGGTTACCTCTCTGCTCTCCTGCGGCTGGCGGCCATTCCTGAGTTCGGCGACAAGGTGAATTCTTGGTTGTATTGGTCACGAATTGGAGTGCGCCTGGCGATTGGGATCAGTCTTGTAGCGCTCCTCTCCAAGGGTCGTTTCCGCTGGGCAACTCTTGCCTGCTGCGTGACTCTTGCCTTTCTTTCAGCTGCCGTTTACCTGATGAAGTGAGGATCCGTTCCGAGGCGCCCTTTCGGATGCGCCTTTTTGCGTTATCCTTCGTTAGTGAGTCCTGCGTCCAAACTGCAGAATCGTGTTGCGTTGGTCACCGGCGCGAGCCGAGGGATTGGGCGCGCGATTGCGATCGCGCTGGCTGAGGCGGGGGCAAATATCGCGGTGAACTATCGGGAAAAGAAGGTCTCCGCGGAAGAGGTTCGCGAGGAGATCAATAAGCTAGGGCGCTCGGCGATTGCGCTGCAGGCAGATGTTTCTTTGGCCACAGAGGTCGAGCGGCTTGTCAGTAGCACGGAG
>DASPTY010000149.1:0-9832 GCA_035623175.1 Candidatus Limnocylindrales bacterium
TGGGGATTGTTCAAGAGCGGTTTTAAGCTCGATATTAAGAGTCGGGGGGACGAGTTTGGCGAGGCGATCGACTTCGCCGTAAGGAATGTCCATGGCGCGGCCGACGTCCTTGATGGCAGCTTTGGCGGCCATGGTGCCGAAGGTAATGATCTGGGAGACGTTTTCGCGGCCGTACTTGCGGGTAACGTAATCGATGAGCTCGCCGCGGCGGCGCATGCAGAAATCAATATCAATATCGGGCATGGAGACGCGTTCGGGATTGAGGAAGCGCTCGAACAGAAGGTTGTACTGGAGAGGATCGACGTCGGTGATGCGCAGAGCGTAGCTGACGAGGCTGCCAGCGGCAGAACCACGGCCGGGGCCCACAGGAACTTCCTGAGCGCGGGCGTAGTGGATGAAATCCCAAACGATCAGGAAGTAACCCTCGTAGTGCATCTTCTTGATCATTTCGATTTCGGCGTTGAGGCGGCGCTCGTACTCCGAGATGGGGTTGCGAAGAGCGCCTTGCTTTGAGAGACGCTCGAGATGGGGCAAGCGCTGGGCGAAGCCTTCGCGGGCGACTTTTTCGAAGTAGCTTCCCGGCGTGTGGCCGGCGGGGACTTGAAACTCAGGAAGCGCGTTGGGAACGTGTTCGATTTTGACGTTGCAGCGCGCGGCAATATCTACGGTGCGGGAGAGCGCGTCGGGAACCTCGCGAAAGACCTGGGCCATTTCCTGAGCGGACTTGAAGTAGAACTGATCCGTCTGAAACTTCATACGATGCGCGTCGCTCATGGTCTTGCCGGTCTGGATGCAGAGCAAGACTTCCTGAGCGTGAGCGTCTTCGTGATGCAAGTAGTGGCAATCGTTGGTAGCGACGAGGGGGATACCGGTTTCCTTGGAGAGGCGCAGCAGTTCCCTGTTGACACCTTTCTCGAGGGGGATGCCCTGATCCTGGATTTCAAGGAAAAAATTGCCCTTGCCGAAGATGTCGCGTAGGCGATAGGCGTTTTCGCGGGCTTTGTCGAGTTTGTCGTCAACGACGCATTCCGCGATGGGACCGCGGAGGCAGGCGGAAAGCGCGATGAGGCCCTTGCAGTGCCTGGCGAGGAGATCGTAATCAATCCGCGGCTTGTAGTAGAAACCTTCAAGGAAGCCGGCGGAGACGAGCTTGATGAGATTGCGATAGCCCTCGAGATTTTCACAGAGAAGGACAAGGTGGTTGCTGCCACGGGTGCCAGGCTCGAAGTCGTCGCGGTCGTCGGCTGGACCGGCTTTGTCGCCGCGGTCGTGGCGGCTGCCCTTGGCGACGTACACTTCGCAACCGATGATGGGCTTTACGTCGCGCTTGCTGGCTTCATAGAAGAAATTGGCGGCGGCGAAGAGATTGCCGTGGTCGGTGATGGCCACAGCGGGCATTTTCTGGCGGGAGGCTTCGTCGAGGAGTTCGGACGTTTCGCACGCCCCGTCGAGGAGGCTGTAGTCGGTGTGGACGTGCAGGTGAACGAACTGCGGGTTGCCCATGGAGTTTCATTTTAAGGCGCGGAGAAAGAAATTGCGAACGGGGGTGTGGATAAATTCGGAGGCGCGAGCAAAGTCTTGTCGGAGGCGAAGTGCGGGAGTTGTGGGTGAGATCCTTCGCCCGCAAGGAACGCGAGCTCAGGATGACAAGATCTGAGTTTGTGGCAGGACAAAAAGGAAGAGGGATTCCTCGCTGCGCAGACTCCGCTCGGAATGACGTGGTCAGGCACAGTGAGGCACGGATTGACGTAAACGTGGGAGACCGCTTCTCAGAACCGTCCGGAGAGCAAAAGGTGCGCCTCTGAAGGCGGTACCCAGGGTGAGGCTATTTCTTGGATTTGGATTTGGCGGCGGCTTTGAGCGCGGCTTTGGCTCTTTCTTTGGCTGCAGATTTTTCCAGTGCGTGCTTGTGCTTGGCGTGGGCGTCGGCGGCAGAGTGTTTTTCGCCCCCCTTGACGTGCTTCTTCTCTTTTTCCTTCTTCTTGGGGGGCTCCTTGATGCCAGAAAGTCTGCGAAGAATCTTGATGCGCTCTTCGGGGGTCTTGCCGCGACCGTTAAGTTGTGCGGCAAAGGTATCGTTGACGACCTGATCGAACTTGGGACCACGCGGCATGCCAATGCCTTCCAATTCGTTGACCACGGTCGGCAACGCTTGACGGATTGGGCGCCATTTGTGGAGATACGCCTTCAGTTTAGAGACGGCGGCGGACTTGTTGGACTCTGCCAGAAGATAAGCGACGAATTCGAGAGGGAGTTTTTCGATGTAGCGGAAAGCGTCGATTGGAGTCTTGGTCTTCTTCCCTCCGAGGTCCTTTTGGATGGCCCCAGCCTTGTCCGGAAAGTCTTCAATAACATCGATTTCGGCAGCGCGGAAGCCGAGTTTGGAGAGCATGTGACTCACGTCGCGGTCTTTTAAGCGGCCAAGGATGGCCAGCATCATGGGCGTGGCAAGACGCGGGCGCAAGCCAGCCATGAAGAGCTCATCGCGAACCTTGATGAGACGGGAGATGGCTTCGTAGTCGGGATGCTTTTTGGCGAGTAGCGCGTGGACGAGCTCGAGAAGGTCCTGCTCGTCCCAGTGTTTAAGAGTCAGATGCGGACGCTCTTCGCGGGCGAGGGCGCGGAGTTCGTCGCCGGCGTCTTCGGGAGTGATGGTGTGCTGAAGCTCGCGTTCGATGGCGAGGTTGAACCACTCCTGGGTGCGGGATTCGAGTTTGAAGCCCATGCGCGAAGCAAAGCGAATGGCGCGGAGGAGGCGGACCGGCTGATTCGTGAAACTGTGGATGGAGAGGGCACGAACTTCGCCGTGCTCGATGTCGGAGAGGCCGTTGGTGGGATCAAGGAGCAGGCCGCGAGAGGCGGGGTTCAGAGAGATGGCGATAGCATTGAGAGAAAAATCGCGGCGGCGCAGGTCCTCCATGATAGTAGACCAGCGGATTTCGGGGCGCGTGCCGGGGCGGACGTAATACTCGTCGCGTGCGGCGGAGATGCTGCCGTCAACGTCACCAGCAAATAGCAGCTCGACATGGCGGAGTTTTTCATCTTCGGAGAGGACTTTGGCGCCGCCCTTTTCGAGCTCGCGGGCCATTTTGGAGGGATTGCCTTCGACGGTGAAATCGAGATCGCGAAGGGTTGCGCCGGTGATGAGATCGCGGACCGTGCCGCCGGTCAGATAGACGTTAAAGCCCATGGCGGCAGCCAACTCCTGGACGCGCAGCATGGCGGCGCGCTGTTCGGGGGAGAGGCGGCTTTCGAGCAAAAACATGTAGTCTGGCATGGTGTAAGTTCCTCGACAAAAAACGGTCGGTCGTGAGAAGCCATTCGGCGTCAGCCTTGGGCCGACAGCCAGGAGCTCCCCAGGACCGCGTTGCGACTTCTACATAGGGCCTGCAACCACACAGCTTTGTGACCTTGACCCCGGCCTTGGCACCCGCAGCTCGTGTAACAGCGGTGGAAAGCCGCTGCTACGCGCGAGGGTGATGGGCCTTGTAGATCTGTTTCAAACGCTCCTCCACGACGTGGGTGTAAATCTGCGTTGTGGAGATATCACTGTGACCCAGCATCAACTGAACGGAGCGGAGATCCGCGCCACGTTCGAGAAGATGCGTGGCAAAACTGTGACGCAGCATGTGGGGCGTAAGCGCCACACGCAAACCTGCCTGGCGGCCATAAGCCGAAAGGATTTTCCAGATGCCGACGCGGCTGAAGGAGCCGCCGCGGCGATTGAGGAAAAGCGCGGGCGTATTGGCGAGCGAGCCTTTGCCGAGAAGTTTAGGGCGGGCATCGCGCAGATAACGCTCGACGAGAGCCACGGCTTTTTTGCCGATGGGAACAATGCGCTCCTTGTCTCCCTTGCCAATACAACGAAGATGGCCGACGGAGCGATCGAGATCCATTACGCGGAGGCCGATGAGTTCGGAAACGCGCAGGCCACTGGAATAGAGGACTTCGAGCATGGCGCGGTCGCGCAGGCCGATGGGCGTTTTTTCGTCGGGCTGAGCGAGAAGCTTTTCGACTTCCTCGAGACGCAAATAGCCAGGGAGAGAGCGGCGAATCTTAGGAGATTCGAGATTGAGAGAAGGATCTTCCTTGATCAGCTCTTGAACCTGGGCGAAGCGGAAAAAATTGCGAAGAGTGACGAGATGGCGAGCGACGGTGCGGCTTTCGAGCTTTTGGCGGTAGAGGCTGGAGAGGAAGTCTACCAGGTCATCGCGCCGGACAGCGGGGAGAGTGAGTTTGCGTTTCTTGGTGAAAGCGTCAAATTTGAGGAGGTCGCGGCGATAGGCGGCCACGGTGTTCGAAGAGAGCCCCTTCTCGACGCGAACGTGAGTGAGGAATGCGGTAATGGCTGAAGAGATGTCCATCAGGAACGTGCCCACTGTTCTGCCGTTTCGCGGCGAGTAGCGATGCCGTAGACTTCCTCAATTTCGGGACAACGGAAGATCCAAGTGAGGCCGATGTAGAGAACGGTGGCGCCGCCGACGAGGCCGATGAAGACCATGAGCTGTGTAAAGAAGGCGGAGTGTTGAGTGTAGATGGCACCGTAATTGCCGAGCCAGCAGCCGGCACCCATGAGTGCGGCGCAGAGGGAGATTTTTGCAATGGAGTGAAGGATCTCGACTGTGCCCAGCGCCCCATAACGTAGACGGAAGATGATGAAAAGGGTGAAGAAATCGAAGAGGGTGGCGAGGACGGTGGCGAGGGCGGGGCCGCCGTTTTGGAATCGCTTGTACAGGTAGAAATTATTGAGGAAGACGAAATTGAAGACGATGTTGAGGAAGAAAGAGATTAAGGCAACGATGACAGGGGTCTTGGTGTCGCGGGCGGAATAAAAGGCGGGGACGATGAGCTTGACGCAGGCGAGGGCGGGCAGACCGGCGGCGTAATAGAGTAGAGGCCGCGCGGTGAGGCGAGTGGATTCGGCGACGAACTGGCCGTGCTGGAAGAGCATGCGGATGATGGGTTCGCGAAGAATCATGAGGCCAACGGCGGCGGGAATGGTGATGTAGGCGACGATGCGGACGGCGAAGGTGAGCGTGCGCTTGAGGCCTTCGTAATCGTTGGCCGCGGCTTGGTGGGACATCATGGGGAGAATGGCGGTGGCGACGGCGATGGCATAGCCGCCGAGGACGAGTTCCATCACACGGTCAGAAACGTAGAGAGCCGCCAAGCTGCCTCGGGGCATGCGGGCCGCGCTGACAAAGAAGGTGTCCACGAAAAAGTTGATTTGCGCAATGCCCATGCCAAAGAAGCGCGGAAACATGAGGCGAGAAAAACTGACAATGCCGGGATGGGAAAAGGAGATGCCAAAATCGAAGCGCATGCCGCGGCGGACGAGTTGCGGGACGAGGATCAAGAATTGAAGAGCACCGCCGACGAGAACTCCGACGGCGAGAGAGACGGCGGGGCTTTGAAAGTAGCGCCACACGAGCGCAGTGGAAAAGATGATGATGGAGAGGTTGAGGAGGACGGTGGTAGAAGCGGGGAGTGCGAAATTGTGGAAGGAGTTGAGGATGCTCATGCCGATGGCGGCCAAGCCGACGAAGAAGACGTAAGGGAAGATGATGCGGTTGAGGGAAATGGCTTCGGCCCAACTGGTGGCGCGGTCCTGCGAAGAAGAAAATGTTTGAATGACCGTGGGGGAGAAGATGACGCCAAGAACAGTGACGATGGCGAGGACAAGGGCAAGGGTCCAAAAGAGGCGGTTGGCGAAGTCCCAGACGCGCTCGGAGGAGGAGTCGCGCATGTAGGTGGTGAAGACGGGGATAAAGGAGGCGGCGACGGTGCCCTCAGCAATGAGGCGCCGAAACAGGTTGGGAATGCGGTAGGCGAGGACGAAGGCGTCGGCGGAAAGGGTGGTACCGAGGAGGAAGGAGATGCGCTGGTCACGGACATAGCCGAGGACGCGGCTAACGATGGTGACCAAAGAAATGATAGATGCGGATTTAAGGATTTGTTTCTTTTCGGTCAAAGGGGCCCCTCAGGGACCTAAACCCAGTAAAAACAATGACTTGACAGGAAAATCGTGCTTAACATAACATAAGCCGCGGCAGAGTGCAACGGATTCGTGGCCTGGGATGGATGAATTCGGTTTGAAGACAAAACAACCAGCCTCAACGCACAAGAAAGTGGTGGTCGAGCTTCAGGACAGGAAGCTGCTGCGGGGGTACATGAACCCCACGCGATTGCCACAGGCGGAGTCTATCGACCTGCTGACCCCGGAGGGCGAACACGAGGAGGTGCCCCTGGGGAAGCTGCGGGCGATCCACTTCGTGAGGAAGCTGGAAGAGGATATCGAGATGGACCGGAAGTCGTTCCTAAGCCGGCCCAAACTGGATGGGCTGTGGGTGCGGTTGAGGTTCAAGGACGGGGAAAGCCTGGAAGGGGTGATCCCGAATGACTTGCTGGGTTTTCTGGACAACGGGCTTCAGATCACACCGCCGGATTTTAATGCCAACACGGACCGGATCTTTGTGCCACGGTCGGCTCTGACGGAATTGACAGTCTTGGGAGTGGTGGGGATAGCGAGAAGGAAGCCTGCGGCGGGAGCCGAGGCGGCCCAGCCGAGGTTGTTCAACGAATAGACGGATGGGCGGCTGAGGGCTGGAGAGGAAGGCTGCTGGCGGAAGATTGAAAGTGGGTTCGGCCCCGAGTAGCCGAACATTGGGACAAGTGGTTCCCGGGTGTCGTTAAGCGCCAGATTCCAGACTGATGACGACTTTTCCGCGGGCGTGCCCTTCTTCCAGATAGCGGAGAGCCTGAGGAACCTCACTCAGCTTGTAACGCTTATCAATCACCGGTGTTACTTTTCCGGCCTTCATGAGATCGTGCAAGACGGTCAGGTCCACCTTTGTCACTTTCGCCATAAACATGACGAACTTTTGGCTCACGAAGAGCGACAACGCAGGTGCGGCGAGGGCACGAATCAGGAAGATCGTGGGATTTTTGGGCGCGCCGGCGATGACGCAGATGCCCTTGGGATTCAGGAGGCGCCTGAATGCTGACAGCGAAAGGTTCCCCACGCAGTCGAGAATCAAGTCGTAACGTTGACTGCCATTGGTGAGATCTTCCTTGGTGTAATCAATGACCCGGTCTGCGCCGATGGATCGCACCAGATCCACATTCCTTGTGCTGCATACTCCGGTCACATTGGCGCCGAACGACTTGGCAATCTGCACAGCGAACGTACCCACGCCGCCGGCTGCGCCGTTGATGAAGACGTTCTGCCCCGGCTGAATGCATCCTTTGTCCCGGAGACCTTGCAATGCGGTGAGTCCCGCCACCGGAACGGAAGCGGCTTGCTCGAAAGTGATGTTGTCCGGCATTCTTGCCAGTTTCGATTCAGAAGCACAGGCATACTCAGCAAGAGCCCCGAGGCACGCGCCGAACACCTCGTCGCCGGATTTGAATTGGGTGACGTTTCTACCGATGGATTCCACCTGACCGGCCACATCACGCCCGGGCCGCCCAGGCTGTGCGACCGTCGGTCCGCGCAGCCGGAATAGTAGCCGCACAATCTGGGGCGCACCTCGGAGCAAGCGCCAATCGAGCGGGTTGATGGAACCAGCGCGAACCTTAATTAAGACTTCATCGTCCTTGGGAACGGGTTTCTCTAGATCTGCGATCTGAATGACATCCGGTGGTCCGTATTGGGTATAGATGGCGGCTTTCATTGGCGTTTCTCCAGGGTGCCGGCGAGGCACTTACATCGTGAGGCAGTCGCACCGATCATAAGGAGCCACACATACAGCGATTATACTTGCAACGGCCGAGCGGTGATGTTCCTCATAGCGAGGTTTCCCGCGCACACGTATGCTGTGCTTTCGAGGAGGAAAACACTCTCAATGGAGTTCCCGACGCTTGATAAGTTCCCGAGGAAAGTGCTCGCCAGGATTGACATACAGAGGGCTTTCATCCTTTCGCGACTGATCGTCGCCGCAGAGAGACTACAGATCTTCCGCGCGCTGCACTGTAAGCGCATGAAAGCCGCCTCAATTGGGCGCGCCCTCAAGATTCACCGGTACTATCGCGATCCGTTCCTGAACACGCTTGTTTCCCTCGGGCTACTGCACAAGGCAGGCGATACCTACTGGAATACGCGTTTCGCGAAAAAATATTTCATTGACGAGCGGTCCATTTACTGGACACGGCAATACTCAAAGGAATGCGTGCAGGCTTACGAGGCGTTGACCGTGCTGGAGAAGGCGCTGGCCTCAGGGCGAAGCTATGAATCCATTAAGGGGCTGAAGAAGCCACGCTATACGGAGGTAATGAAGCGGGACCGGCGTGTGGCGGAAGACTTCACACAAATGTTATTTCACTTGCATCAGGACGATGCAGAGGCGCTGGCCAGGTACCTGGACCTCTCAAAACACCATGCATTGCTGGACGTGTGTGGCGGGTCAGGAGTGATGTCAATCGCGCTGGCGAGAAAGAACTCACACTTGCAGGTGTGTGTTCTCGATATTGGCGCGGTGTGCAGGATTGCTGCGGGAAATATCAGACGCGCGGGGCTGTCCGGCCGCGTACGCACGCTGCCGGGAGACATTCGAGAGAGATTGCCCATCGGTTATGACGTGCTATTGCTGTGCGATATCGGTTCGGTATCGAAGAAGCTATTGAGAAATGCCTATGAGAGCTTGCCTGCGGGAGGACTCCTCGTCGCGGCGGATCGCTATCTCTCCGATGACGGCACAAGGCCGCTGGACCGGCTGATTTCTCACTTTGTTGGGTCGTCCTTCGGGCTGGCAACACGGGCAGACATGGTGGAAGCGATGCGGACTTGCGGCTTTCGAGCAGTTAAGGCCGCCAATGTCTATCGCGATTTGTGGTTTATCACCGGGATCAAGCCAAGCGGCCGGTCTGAATAACTAGCAACTCGAGATCTGAAGCGACGACCACGGAGCCGGTGCCTGTACTTCCGTCTTGTGGCTGTGCGAGACTCACAGGTTGAACGGGATTCATCAGCAAAGCGTCGAGAACTCAAAACGTTGTGCAGGCATGGGTCCAGGGCTTCGATCGGCTCAGGAGACGCCATGCTAGACCAATGCGCAGAAAGAAAAGGCACGGGTCTAAAGACGCGCCCCTACGGGAGCAGAAAGAACGGAGAGAGGCCATGAAGCTGCAGGAACTTGCGGAAAAGCTGGGGTGCCGATTGGAAGGAAGTCCAGGAACAGAGATTACAGGAGTCTCGGGAATCGACCGTGCAGTTGCGGGGCAGGTGACGTTCCTGGCGAACCGGCGGTATTCACCGCAACTGAAGACGACGCAGGCTTCCGCGGTGCTGGTCGAAGAGGGAGTGAAGCTTGAGCGAGAGCCCGGATTGGGTCCGCTGGCGGCGCTGCGGACTGCGAATCCGTATCTCGCGTTTGCGCACGCAATTGAGCTTTTCTATGAGGCGCCGGCGTACAAGCCGGGCGTGCATCCGACGGCAGTGATCGCGGGGTCGGCGAAGATCGGGAAAGGCGCGCACATCGGGCCATATTGTTTTGTTGATGAGGAAGTGGAGATTGGCGAGGACGCGGTGCTGCACAGCTTCGTGACGATTTACCGACGGGCAAAGATCGGAGCGAAGTTTTTTGCACATGCGCACGCGGTGGTGCGGGAGAACTGCTGTCTTGGCGACAGAGTTGTTTTGCAGAATGGAGCGGTCATTGGGGGAGACGGACTTGGATTTGCGAAGCAGGCCGACGGAAGTTGGTACAAAATGGCGCAATCAGGGCCGGCAGTGCTTGAGGATGATGTGGAGGTGCAGGCGAACGGGTGCGTGGACCGGGCGACGGTGGGGGAAACGAGAATCGGCCGGGGCACGAAAATCGATGATCTTGTGCTG
>DASPTY010000150.1:0-5913 GCA_035623175.1 Candidatus Limnocylindrales bacterium
CTCGACACAAACCATGATCGCGGAATTTGCGCGATTCCTGACAACCGCGCCGCTCTCGGAAGGCGAGGGGCGGTTCCAGCAACTGATTGTGCAGGCAGTGGACGCGACGGAGACGCCGGTGGCGGAGTGGGATTTGCGGGAGGGCACCATCACTCCCGCCGAAGTAGCGGCGCTGGCGGCGCAGCACTTGGATGACGACACGGCGTTCATTGTCGAGGCGGAGTGGGAATTGTGGAGCTTCGACATGGAAACGCTGAAATGGAGCCAGGGGCGGCAGCCCCTCGATTTGCTCTGCATGGGCAAGGCCTATGACGACGGGGCTGCAGCAGGGACGGGGCACTTCAGCGCGGATTTAGGGTTCGAGCATCTGTTCACGGGACACGCGGGATTACTGGCGGCAGGGCCCGCGAAAACCACGCCTGGAAGTTCAGACCACCCGGTGGAGAGAACCTTCCGGCACTGGATGGCAAGCGCGGAAAACCTGAAGCTGTATCACCAGAAGACGCGGGAAAACATCCAAAAATTGTTTGGATGGGTGGAGGCGATCGAGGCGGCGTTACCGGTGGAGCGAAGTGAGTTGTGGAGCGAGGGCGAGGAGAATTTTGAAGCCAGGCTGGATGGGATTGTGGCGAGTTACAAGTCATAAGTCCCTAGCACGAGGGACGGGCAGCCGTTAGAATTGTGGTACTACGCATTCGACGGGGCCGAACCCGATTTGCTCCAGGTAAGGATTGTGGCGTGCATCCGCCAATAGGACGGTTCGGCCAGGCCGGTGGCGGAGAAAACGCTGGCGGTGCGAAGCCTGTGACCAAGGCAGAAGGCAGGGATTACGTGGTTAGGGGCAGCCGCACAGCGCGATTATTGTCGAAAGGACAAGCATGAGATCCCTCGTTCGCGTTTCAACGCTATGGGGAAAAAAGACTGGCATCAGGTATTCAGGGCGGAGTTTCTGGCCGGAAGTGGTGGTGTTGAGCTTACTTTTGACAGCATGCGGTTCGGAAGCGCCGAAGCAGGCTGAACAAAAGCCCGCGGCACCACCGGTTCCCGAGGAGTTCCAGGCGGCCGCGGAGGTCCTGTTGGGGAGTGAGACGCAGGTGCTTCTGTTCGGAGACCTGGCGAAGAACGGAAAACAGGAGATTCTGGCGGCAAACGTGGTACCGAACACGCCGAAGAGCGTCGTGGCGGGCACGGTCGTGACACGCGCAATTGTGGCAGAAAATGACAACGGCAAATGGGTGGAACTGATGCGCGCCGATGAATACCTGAAGAACCAGAACGGCTTTCTGGGATTGACGCCACTCCAGGCCGTCGCCGGATGGAAGTTGCAGTATGAAATGAGTGCGGAGAAGGGGATGTCGCTCTACTTCACGCCGGTGCGTAAGGGCGAAAACGAGAAAACGCTGCCGATCGCAGTGCGATGGAATCCGGCGACGAAGCGTTACCAATCGTTGGACCTCAGCTATGAGCACTTCCTTGGCGAGGCGGCCACGCTGGAACGTCCGAGAGCTACCTTGCGATGAGCGCACCGGCGACAACTTCAAGCGCGGAGGCGGCCAAGAAAGCTGCGAAGGCTTCGACTTGGGCGCACCTGCGCGGGTTGCTGCCGTATTTAGGCCGATATAAAGGCTCGATCACGCTGGGCTTGCTGACGCTGGCCCTGATGGGGCTGATCGGCAACGTCGTGCCGCTCGCCACGGGCATCATCACAGATACTTTGGCTGGGAGCCCGCGGCCGTTTTCACATCCCGTGCAAGCAGCAGGGCGCATGGCCGGTGTGCTTGGCGGCGACTGGCTCAGCAACCTGGTGCCATTCTACGAGCCGCACAGCCGGAGAACGCTGGGAATCTTTTGCCTGATCTTGATCGGATGCATCGCGCTAAAAGGGTTGATGTCCTTTGCAACGCGATGGACGCTCATCGGGATTTCGCGCGACATCGAGTTCGATATCCGCAGCGATCTGCTGGACCAACTTCTGGTGATGGAGCCGGAATTCTACGTGCGCAACCGAACGGGCGAATTGATGTCGCGCGCGACCAACGACTTGAACTCGGTGCGCATGGTGCTGGGCCCGGGGATTATGTACAGCGGGACCACGATTGTGACCATGGTCCTGGCAATCGCGTTAATGATCAAACTTTCTCCTTCGCTAACGCTGTGGGTACTGATCCCGGTGCCGGTGGTGGCGGTAGCGGTGTGGTACTTCGGGAAGATCATTCACGAGTTGTACGAGAAGATACAGGCGGCGCTGGCGACGCTTTCCGCCAAGGTGCAGGAGAACCTGTCCGGCGTTCGGGTGATTCGGGCGTACACGCAGGAAAAAGCGGAAATCAAGGGCTTCGACGAGCCCAACCGGGATTACGTGGCCAAGAACGTCAGGCTAATCCGGACGTGGAGTATGTTCATGCCGTCGCTCACGGCAATGATCGGCACCACGTTCCTGATTGTGCTGTGGCAGGGCGGCTATCGTGTCCTGAATGGTCAGATATCGCTGGGTACGTTCACCGCCTTTTATACCTATTTGGGCTTTCTCGTGTGGCCGATGATTGCGCTGGGCTGGGTGACCAATATTTTTCAGCGCGGCGCGGCTTCGATGGGGCGCTTGAACTATATCCTCGCCGCGAAACCGCAGATAGATGACCGGTACGCGAGGATTCCTAGCAGCACGCCGATTGAAGGCGAAATCGAGTTTCGCGGCTTGAATTTCAAGTATCCGACTGCGCCCAGCAACGGCAGCAAAGGAGCGGACGGCCATGGTGCGGATGGGCGGACGGTCCTGAGAAACATCAACCTGAAGATTCCAGCGGGATCAACCGTGGCGATTGTGGGGCCGACAGGAAGCGGCAAAACGACGCTGGCGGCGCTGATTGCGCGGCTGTGGGAAGCGCCGGAGGGTCAGGTCTTGATCGACGGGCGCCCGATCCGCGAGTGGCCGCTCGAGACGCTCCGCCGTGCCATCGGTTTCGTGCCGCAGGATACTTACCTGTTCAGCGAGACCGTGGGCGAAAACATCGCCTTTGGAATGGAGGAGCACGAACCCAAAGAAGTCCTGGAGGCCGCGGAGATTGCCGGGCTCGACGCCGACGTGCAGGATTTCGAGAGGCGCTACGAAACCATGGTGGGGGAGCGCGGGATTACGCTATCGGGCGGCCAGAAGCAGCGATCAGCGATAGCGCGTGCGGTGATTCGCGATCCACGCATTTTGATATTGGACGATTCCCTTTCCGCCGTTGACACGCACACCGAAGAAAAAATCCTGGGGCGGCTGCGCGACGTCATGGAAGGCCGGACCACGGTTTTGATTGCGCACCGTACTTCGACGGTGCGGGATGCCGGCCAGATTGTCGTGCTGAAAGACGGCGCCATCATCGAATGCGGCACGCATGAAGAGTTGCTGGAACACGGCGGGTACTACGCGGACTTGTACCAAAAGCAGTTGCTGGAAGAAGAGCTCGAACGGGCATGAGCAACGTTCACGAAGAAGAGGCACTCGGCAAGGCGTACGATTCCCGCCTGATGAAGCGGCTGCTGCGGTACATGGCGCCGTACAAATGGCGAGTGATCCTCGCTATGGCATTGGTGGCAGTGGTCACGCCGCTGGAGTTGGCGCCGCCGTGGCTTTTCATGAAGGCCATCGACAAGTACCTGGTTCCCTGCCTGAATGGCGCGATTGTCCGCGCTCAGGCAATGTACGGCCTGGCGTGGATCAGTTTGGTCTACCTGGCAGTTTTGTCCTCCAGCTTTTTGGCGCAGTACGTGCAGATCCGCATCATGCAGCGCGTGGGCCAGCAGACCATGTACGACATGCGGACGGAGATTTTTGGGCACCTGCAGCGCCTGCCGATGGGATATTTCGACAAGAATCCCGTCGGGCGGCTGATGACGCGCGTGACCACCGACGTTGACGCTTTGAATGATTTGTTTGCCGCGGGCGTGGTCACGATGATTAATGACTTCTTCCTGCTCGCAGTGATGGCGGGATTGCTCTTCAAAATCGACCGGAAGCTCGCTCTGGATGCGATGGCGGTCATACCGTTCATTCTCGTGGTGACGCTGGTCTTCCGAAAATACGTGCGCGATGCAAACCGCAAGATTCGCACCGCGATCGCGCGCATCAACGCCTTCTTGCAGGAATACATCTCGGGAATGACCGTGGTGCAACTCTTTAACAGGGAGCGGAAGGCGCGGGAAGAGTTCGCCAGGCGGAACAAGGACAACATGCTGGCTTGGCGGGATGCCATCCTCGCCTATGCGCTGTTCTACCCCGCGGTGGAATTTCTGAGCTTCGCCACGATTGCGTTGATTTACTGGTCCGGCGGCAACCGCGTCTTGAGCGGAGGGCTGACGCTGGGCGTATTGGTGGCATTTACGATGTACGCTCAGCGGTTCTTCCGGCCGATTCAGGACCTGAGCGAGAAGTTCAACATTCTGCAGTCGGCAATGGCCGCTTCTGAACGAATTTTCAAGCTACTGGATGAGCCCATCACCATTGATACGCATCCGAACGCGGAAGAGCTGGTGTCTCCGCGCGGAGAAATCGAGTTTCGCAACGTGTGGTTCAGCTACAAGAACACGGCGGAGCCCGCGGACGAGGATTGGGTGCTGCGCGACGTTTCTTTCCGCGTTGCGCCAGGACAGACGTTCGCGATTGTCGGCCACACAGGGGCAGGAAAAACCACATTAATCTCGCTGTTGCTGCGCTTCTACGACATCCAGCGCGGGCAGATTCTGCTCGATGGCGTGGACGTGCGATTTCTGAATCTGCAGGATCTGCGGCGGCAGTTCGGGATCGTGCTACAGGATCCATTCCTCTTCACCGGAACGATCGAAAGCAACGTGCGGCTGGGCACGCAGGGCATCGCACGCAAACAAGTGGAGCACGCGCTCGACGAAGTTGGACTTGGGCATTTTGTTCGGTCGCTGCCGCAGGGAGTTGCCACAGAGGTGAATGAACGCGGTTCGACATTGTCCGTGGGGCAGCGGCAGTTGATCAGCTTTGCCCGCGCGCTGGCGCACAATCCGAAGTTCTTGATTTTGGACGAAGCCACATCGAGCGTAGATACCAAAACGGAATTGCAGATTCGCGAAGCGCTGGACCGCTTGTTGTCCGGCCGGACGGCAGTGGTGATCGCGCACCGTTTGAGCACGATCCAGCACGCTGACCGCATCCTGGTCTTTCACAAAGGCCGTTTGCGGGAAGAAGGCGCGCACCAGGAACTGCTCTCGCAGCGGGGGATCTATTACCGGCTCTACCAGTTGCAGTACAAAGAACAGGAATTGCACAACGGCAATGGAGTCCAACCTGCGGCCAGCTCCGCCGCGTTTCCCGCTCCGTCGCCGGCGACAGACTGAACGATTCATTTTCCATGCCACCCATTCCTCTACTCCTCTCCGCGGGTGAAGCTTCCGGAGACATGTACGCTGCGCGGCTCGCCACCGCACTACGAGAGCGTCTGGACGTGGAGATTTTCGGCATGGGCGGCCCACAGATGCGCGCGGCAGGCGTTGAGATTGTGATGGATTCCGCCGAAGTGGCGGTCGTGGGAATCACGGAGATTGTGAAGCACCTGCCCTCGCTTCTGAAGGCGATGGACAAAATTGTCACAGAGGCAAAGAGACGAAAACCGGCGCTGGCCATTCTGACGGATTTTCCAGGATTTCACCTGCGGCTGGCGCGGAAGCTGAAGCCCAAAGGCATACGCAATGTCTATTACATTTGCCCGCAGTTCTGGGCGTGGCGGCCATGGCGAGTGAAGCTGATCCGGCGGCGCTTCGAGAAGGCGCTATGTATTTTCCCCTTCGAGAAGGACTTTTTCAGCCACGCGGGAATTTCCACGGAGTTCATCGGCCATCCGCTGAACTCCGTGGAAATTCCCGCGTTGCTGAAAAAGTCCTTCTCGAAGGGGAAAATACATA
>DASPTY010000151.1:0-27268 GCA_035623175.1 Candidatus Limnocylindrales bacterium
GAAACGTGCACAGTTGCGGGAAATCGCCAACGCCACATCGGCCGAGGATCGCAGAGAACTGCGCGAGCGCCGCGACTTGCGGCTGGACATGCTGGGAGGCGGTTCGGACCATGCCGCATTCATCAATTTTGCCGGCATTGCTTCATTGGGAATCGGATTCGGTGGGGAAGATCATGGCGGGATCTACCACTCGATCTACGACGACTTTTATTGGTACACGCACTTCAGCGACTACGATTTCGTCTATGGGCGCGCCCTGAGCCAAACCGGCGGCACGGTCATGATGCGTATGGCGGATGCGGACCTGCTGCCGTTTCAATTCACCGATTTCGCGGATGACGTGAAGATGTACGTTCGCGAGGTGGAAAAATTCGCGAACCAACAGCGCGATGAAATTCAGGAACGCAATTTGAAGATTCAGGAGAGTGTTTTTGAAGCTTCGGCCGATCCGCGTGAGACCTGGGTGACGCCGAAAAAGGAAGACCTGCCGCCGCACTTGAATTTTGCGCCGCTGGACAACGCTGTGGAGGCGGTTACGCGGAGCGCGGCGGAGTACCAAAAAGCGTTCGAGCGCGTGAACGCCAACGGCGGGGCGGTTCTGGCTAGCGCTTCACTCAAGGAAGTGAACGACCTGCTCCTGCAGAGCGAGCGGAAGCTAACGACGCCCGAAGGGTTGCCCGGACGATTCTGGTACAAGCACGAGCTTTATGCGCCGGGGGCTTATACAGGTTACGCCGCGAAAGCGATTCCCGCGGTCCGCGAAAACCTGGAACAAAAGAAGTGGAAGGAAGCGGAACAGGGAGCAGCACGCGTGGCACAGGCGTTGGAAAACGAGGCCGTGCTGATTACGACGGCGGCGGCGAAATTGTCGGCGCTGGCGAAGTAGCACGAGCTCCGCGGAGACATTCGTGGCTGCAGACACGTTGAGATCCTTCGGCCCTGCATAATACGCAGGACCTCAGGATGACAAATCAGGCTGGGTGTTTCGCAGGTATGGGCAAAGCACCGCGCACGGGAGACGGCGATTCCTTCTTATAACCTCGCATTGTTGGGATTTGGCAACGTCGGGCGAGCGTTGCTGCGGCTGCTCATCTCGAAGGAGATGGAGCTGCGCAGGAAGTACGACGTGCGCTGGCGGTTGACAGGCGTGGCGTCACGGCGCATCGGGTGGGTCGTTGACCCGGACGGGCTAAATCCCATTGCTGTGCTGGGCGGACGCTTTCCGAACAGTGGGCAAGGGCCTCGAAACGTGCGGGAATGGTTGGAACTGGGGAAAGTGGACGTACTTTTTGAATCGACTTCACTCAATTCTCTGAGCGGCCAGCCCGCGATCGATCACCTGATTGCCGCGCTGGATTCCGGAGCACACGCGATTACTGCAAACAAAGGGCCCATCGTGCATGCCTACCGTGAGTTAGTGGCGCTGGCCAAAGAAAAGAAGCGGCAATTCTTGTTTGAGTCCACCGTCATGGACGGGGTGCCGATTTTCTCGTTGTTTCCACTTGGATTGCCCTGCACAGAATTGCGCGGCTTCTCGGGCGTTCTAAATTCGACGACCAACGTCGTACTCACAGAGGCGGAGAAGGGCAGATCTTTTGACGAGGCGGTTCGGCGGGCTCAGGCACTGGGAATTGCGGAAACCGATCCGGCACAAGATCTCGATGGATGGGACGCGGCAGTGAAGGTGGCGACGCTAGCGAACGTGTTGATGGGAGTGCCCGTTCGCATCGAGAATGTGCAGCGAACCGGCATTCGCGAGCTGAGCGAAGAGAAAATCCGGTCTGTGCGCGCGTCGGGCATGCGCTACAAACTTGTGTGCCGCGCGGAGCGCCGCGGAGACGGAGTGGATTGCCGCGTTGCGCCGGAATTGCTGTTGCTGTCGGACCCAATGGCGGGGCTTGAAGGTACAAGCTCAGCGATTCGTTTCGATCTCGACGTATTCAACTTTTCTATCGTCGAGCACAATCCGGGAATCGAAGCAACAGCATACGGCTTGCTCGCGGATTTCCTTCGGGCGGTGCAAGCCTGATGTTAAAGACTGGACTTAGCCTGCGCGCGTGCCGTTCGGGACAGGGCGCTCGGGCACGGCCAGCGCGGGCGTGATCCCATCGGCATAACCCAGATCGAAAAGCATGCCTTCCGAAATCTCGCCTGCCATCCTACGTGGCTCGAGATTCAGGACGAATAGAGCCTGCTTGCCTTCGATCTCGCGCGGATTTACGCGCTCTTTGCGGATTCCCGCGAGGATTGTGCGTGAGTGGTCGCCAAAATTCACCACAAGGCGCATCAACTTCTCGGACTTTGAAACTTCTTCAACGTGTTCGATCGTGCCGACGCGGATGTCCAGCGCATCCAGGACGCTGGGCTGCACCACCGGTTTGACAGGGGCGGGAGTATAGCCGGTCATCGGTCACCTCTGGTACTTCGCCACATAAGGGGGCGTAGGGATCACGGGATCGCAGCGATCGTCGGGCAGCGGCACGTCCGCCACGAAGCGCAGGGGAATCACGCCGGCCCACACAGGCAATGCGCAGTCGTCAGGATCGTCTTCGACGGGGCCGGTGCGGACTTTTGCCGAGACCTCAGTAAGCGGAAGTCTCAGAACGCTGGTTACCTTCAACTCTCGCTCGTTGGGCTGGCGCGCATCGTTCCATCGGCCGGGAATGAGTTTTTCGGTAAAGGCCTGGAGCGCAAGAAGCTTTTCACCGGGATCATCAATGAGCGTGGCTCGGCCGAGTGCGACAACAGAGCGGTAGTTCATGGAGTGATTGAAAACCGATCGGGCAAGCACGAGTCCATCTATGAGGGTGACCGTGATGCACACGGGCAGGCCAGCGCTTAGGCCGCGAAGCATGCGGCTTGCCGCTGACCCGTGAACATAGAGCGCGTCGCCAAGGCGGGCATACAGCGTGGGGATGACATACGGCTGGCCATCGGTGACGAAGCCCACGTGGCACACAAAGCCTTCGTCCAAAATTTTGTAAATGGCGTCGCGATCATAGACCGCGCGATTCGCTTCGCGCACGACTCGAGTCCGATCGGTTACGGGAAACGTGTCTGGCATGGAGAAACCCCAACGGTGAAACAGGCGCGAAGTTGATAGCCGGCGCCACGACGGCATGAGTGTGGAACTGCCCGAGCATGCTAACACGCCGCGCCTGCTCTGTGAGAAACTGGACTGCCGGACAAGAATCACTGCAACGGGACAATAAGGACCATGAGCACAGCCGGGGTGGATCGAAGCGCCGGGAATGCACTCGACATTAACTGGGTGCGTGCCCAATTCCCATCGTTGCAGACGCAAGTGAACGGGCACCCCGCAGCCTTTCTGGACGGCCCGGCGGGAACGCAAGTTCCGACGCAGGTGATGCACGCGATTCAAAGCTACCTGAAAACCTCCAATGCCAACACATGCGGCGCATTTCTGACCAGCCGGCGCACGGACGAGATGATTGCAGCGGCGCGCACGACCATGGCGGATTTCTTTCACTGCGAGCGTGACGAAGTGGTCTTCGGGCAGAACATGACCACGATCACTTTTGCGATTTCCCGCGCCATCGGACGGGAACTGAAGGGCGGAGACGAGATTCTGCTGACGGTTCTGGATCACGACGCCAACTTTTCACCGTGGAAAGCTCTGGAAGAAAAAGGCGTGGTCATCCGCCAGGTGGACATTCGGGAAGAGGACTGCACGCTGGACCTGGCGGATTTGAAGAACAAACTGAACGAGAAGACCAGACTGGTAGCTGTCGGTTATGCGTCGAACGCCGTTGGAACGATCAATCCCGTGGCTGAGATCACGGGAATGGCGCATGCGGCTGGCGCGATGGTCTACGTGGATGCGGTGCATTATGCGCCGCACGGATTGATTGACGTGAAAGCGCTCGATTGCGATTTTTTGGTGTGCTCGCCGTACAAGTTTTTCGGGCCGCACATGGGCACGCTTTACGGAAAACGGCCGCACCTGCAGAATTTCCGGCCTTACAAGGTGCGCCCGTGCACGGAACAGATTCCAGACCGCTGGGAGACTGGCACCCAAGTACAGGAGTTGATTGCAGGAATTGGCGCGGCGGTGGATTACATCGCGGAAGTGGGCCGGCGCAGCAATCCCGCAGCGACGACGCGACGAGAAGCACTTGCGGCGGCCTATCGCGCGACTGTGGCCTACGAGCGGCGACTGGTTACGCGACTGTTTGAGGGCCTGCAGGCGATTCCCGGTGTCCGGATATATGGGATTACCGACCCGAAACGCTTTGAAGAGCGCTGTTCGACAATTTCGCTGCGGATTGGCAAGCACCACCCGACGGCCATTGCCACATTTCTAGGTGAGCGCGGCATTTTCACATGGGACGGCAACTATTACGCGTTGAACCTGACCGAAAGGCTCGGTGTGGAATCGCAGGGCGGAATGTTGCGCATCGGCTTGGTGCACTACAACACGATGGAAGAGGTGGAGCGCCTGCTCACCGCGTTGCGCGAGTTTACAACGAAATAGCCGAACACAAGGAATTAGCGAACGCTCCATCGCCAATGACTGCAAACAACCTTGGAAAGGGACTGAGCGAAAAGAGTCATGGGGAAACGACCGAAACCAATAGTGCTGACTGTATTGGATGGATGGGGCTACCGCGCGGAAACGCGAGGCAATGCGATCGCGCTGGCGCGCAAACCAACGTATGACGAGCTGCTTCGCAAATTCCCAAACACGCTCATTCAAACGTCGGGGCCATTTGTCGGCTTGCCGGAAGGACAGATGGGCAACAGCGAAGTGGGCCACCTGAACATTGGCGCGGGCCGCATCGTGCACATGGACATCACGCGCATTGATTTGATGATTGCGAACAATCAATTGGAACAGGTGCAATTATTCCAGCAAGCCATGGAGCGTGGTCGGCAGCGGCAACTGCACTTTCTCGGACTGTTGAGCGATGGCGGCGTGCACTCGCACATCAATCATTTGTTTGCCTTGCTCGAGATGGCCAAAAAACAAAAGGTCGAGAAGGTTTTTGTGCATTGCTTTATGGACGGCCGCGACACCCCGCCGAACAGCGGGCGGGACTACGTGCGTCGATTGCAGCAGAAGATGCGCGAGCTCGGCGTCGGCGAAATTGCTACGGTTGTTGGCCGCTATTATGCCATGGACCGCGACAATCGCTGGGAGCGCATCGAAAAGGCCTATCGCGCGATGGTGCATGGCTACGCGGTGCACCAGGATTCGAGCCCCGTGGCTGCCCTTAGCGAAAGTTACGAGCGTGGGGTGACGGACGAATTTGTCGAACCGATTGTCATCACCCAAGGGATGCGCCATGGGCAATCCGGTGTACCTGTAGGCACGATTCGCGATGACGACGCGGTGATCTTCTATAACTTCCGGGCGGATCGCGCGCGGCAGATGACCCTCGCGCTGGAATCGCCGAACTTCGACAAGTTTGCCGATCCGAAAAGACCGAAGAATCTCTTTTTTGTGGCTATGACGAAGTACGACAAAAACTGGCCGTGGCTGAAGTGCGTCATCATGCCAGAAAAGCTCGAGCACATCCTTGCGCAAGTGTTTCAGGAGTTGCAGTACAAGAACTTGCGCTGCGCAGAAACGGAAAAATACGCGCATGTTACATATTTCTTCAACGGGGGCGTGGAGAAGCCGTTCGGTGGCGAGGAACGCATTCTGGTGCCTTCGCCTAAAGTCGCTACCTACGACCTGAAGCCGGAAATGTCTGCGGGCGGGATCACGGACACGGTGGTGAATGCCATCGAGAAGGGCGAGTTCGACGCCATCATCATGAATTACGCAAATGCCGACATGGTGGGACACTCCGGGAAGCTCGACGCCGCGATTAAGGCGGTGGAAGCTGTGGATGTGGGCCTTGGACGAATCTATCAGACGTTGAGGCCGCGCGGCGGAGCCTGGATCATCACCGCCGATCACGGCAACGCGGAGACCATGATCGATCCAGTGACCGGCGGGCCACACACGTATCACACTACGAATCCTGTGCCTTTCATTTGCGTCAGCGATGACGAGCGGCTGAGGCTCTCACCGGGCGGCGCGTTGCGGGACATCGCGCCGACAATGCTCGGCATTCTGGGCGAGCGCGTGCCTGGGGACATGACCGGCCGGGATCTGCGTGTCCTAGGCAAAGGATAGATTCGTGAAGGTGGATCGGTTGAGGTCCTTCGGCCCGGCAAACTTCGCCGGACCTCAGGATGACAAACGGTGGTTTAAGGTGCGGAGAGACGACGAATTGAATTGGGATTGACGCTATGCAGAAAAGCTACTTTGTGTACATTTTGAGCAACACATCAAAGATGCTGTACACTGGCGTGACCAATGATGTCGAGGTGAGAGCTTTTCAGCATAAGTCAAAGCTGGTTCCCGGATTTACCCAGAAATACAATCTGCATAAACCGGTCTACTTTGAGAAATTCAACAGCGTGCACGAAGCGATTCGTCGAGAAAAACAGTTCAAGGGGTGGCTGAGAAGCAAGAAGGTCGCGTTGGTCGAATCAGCGAATCCTCGATGGCTGGATTTAGCTGAAGATCACTTCAAAAGCACCACGAAATTCAACCTCGTCACGAAATCCATAACTATGTCATCCTGAGGCCCGGTTTTGGCCGAAGGATCTCAACATAGAGTGAATCTCCTCACACGACCAATTCACCGCACCAAGCCACACCAGACGAAGCTGGTCATCTGCGTGTATCACCCATTCACGCAATGGCGGCCGACACGCGCGATGGCCGAGGCTCTTCGTGAGCGCTGGCCGGAAATGCGCGTTGTGCACCTGCCGGACTACACACGCCTGGCAGAGGAATTGCCTGACACGGACATTTTTGTGGGCTACTCACTGCGGCCGGAACAATTGAAGGTCGCGACAAAACTCAAGTGGATTCATTCAACGGCTGCGGGTGTTTCGCAACTGATGTACCCGGAACTGCGAAAATCCGGCGTTCTCGTTACAAATCCCAGTGGAATCTTTTCCGTGCCCATGGCCGAACACACCATGGGAATGTTGTTGGCGCTGGCACGAAACTTTCCGGATTGCGTGCGCCACCAAGACCGCACGAATTGGGGGCAACAGGAGATCTGGGACAAACCGCAGCACCTGACCGAATTGAACGGGCAATTGCTGCTGATTGTGGGTTTCGGGTCGATTGGGCACGAACTGGCGCGGCGAGCCAAAGCGTTTGGCATGCGCGTCTGGGGAGTGACGTACTCGGGCAATGGAGATGGATCGTTGGCAGAGCGCATCGTGCCCGCCAGCCGACTCCACGAGGTTTTGCCCCACGCGGACTACGTGGTGATCTCGGCGCCGGAAACGCCGGAGACACGACAACTGATTGGCGCCACGGAACTGAGCCTGATGAAGCCCAGTGCGCGGCTACTGAACGTGTCGCGGGGCACGCTGATTGACGAGGCGGCTTTGGTCCGGGCCTTGAACGAAGGGCGGCTCAGCGGCGCGGCGTTGGATGTGACAGAAACCGAACCGCTACCGACGGAAAGTCCATTGTGGAAGACACCGAACCTGTTCATTACGCCGCACACGAGCGCCATCAGCGACCGGCTATGGGACCGCCAGACGAGTATGTTGTTGGATTTGTTGGAACGATGGTTTGACGGTCGGGAGATGCTTAACTGCGTGGATTTTGCGAAAGGGTATTGATTTGCCGGCGTAGAAGTTCAGTCGCCAACCCCGCCTTTGGGGGCTGTATAGCCTTCCTTCGCGTAGACCACCCATTTTTGCTTTTTGCCTTTTTGGTCCACAACCGAGAGCGGGCTGCCATCGGGAGCCACCAACTCCACTTTGATCTTGCGGTACTTGCCGTCGGAACTGCGGTTCGTCGGAGAGTACGTGATGCTGTATTGGTGGCGCAGGAATTCCGTGACGTCACGCATGACACCCGGAATCTCGCTGTCAAACTGAGGGAACCACGCAAACCCGCCGGTCATCTGGGCAAACGTTTTGAGCTGGTTTTCTGCCTGAAGATAACCTAGCTCGCGCGTACCGCCCAGCCTTCCATGCAGTTCGAGCCAGTTCATCAGAGGTTTGGCGACGCCGACGGCAAAGACAGTGACGTCCGTGCCGCGGAGCTGCTTGAGGGTTTGATCCAGGGTGTGCTTTGAAAAGGTGTCCACGCCTGAGGCCAGCAAAAGGACCGATTTCTTGCCCTTCACATCTTTGAGGCGGTCGACGGTATCGAGCAATGCGTCAAAGACATTGGACTCGCTGAAGCCTGGGAAATACAAGCTATACAACTTCTGGCGGACCTCATCTTTGTTCTGCGTAAAATCCGCTTCCATGCGGGGCCGCATGTCAAACGTGACAAGAGCGACCCAGTCCTTCTGTTTGAGATTGGGGAACAGGGCATCGGCCCAATACTTCGCCTCGTAAGCGAAGAAGTTATAGCCCCTGGCGCTGAACTCCATCAAGATAACCATGGTGATGGGCGCGTCGGTGGGACCAAAATTGGTGATGGTCTGCGGTTGGCCGTCCTCGAGGACGCGGAAATTTTCCTTCTTAAGACCCGTGAGGAGATCGCCGTGCTGGGTTGTAGCAATAACGTCGAGGGTCACGACGGGAACTTCGACGGAAATAGTGACGCCGGATTCCTGAGGTTTCTGTTGAGGAGCCTGCTCCTTTTGCGTGGAGGGAGCAGACGGGGCGGGATTGGATTGGCCCGGTGGTGCGGGCTGAGGACCGGCCGGAGCCTGAGCCAACGCAGAAGCCGTCAGGAAGAGGCAAAGCGCGGCCGCAGTAGCCAGCCTGAGAGAGAAAAAATTCGAGCGAGATTCCATTGGTGGCCCCCAGTGTTTCTCAAACATTTGATGCGGCGAGCAGCCCCGGCGTCTTTCTTCCGGCCCTCTTGCGCGGGTGCAGCATAAGTACGCCCGCGAAAGCCCTCACCGGGGCGGGCAAGACCGCATGTTAGTATGGAATCCATTGTGCACAAAACAGAATTGGACGGGAGGGTGCCTTGCTGAACTGGAAGCGGATTGGCTTCTCGATTTTATGTGCCGCAGCCTTGTGCGGGCTCGGCCAGTCGTCCTTGCACGCGCAGATTAAGCAGGGACCTCCGCCGATGGGAATACCCGACAACCAGCAGCTCGTGGGAGACACCTCGGCACTGGCGCGTGAGGCACAGGATTGGCTGGTGGAACTCGTCAAGATCAACACAACCAATCCGCCAGGAAACGAACAGGCGGCGGCCAAATACATCGCAGACATTCTGACAAAGGAGGGAATCACGCCGGAACTGCTGGATGTTGCGCCGGGGCGGAGCGCGGTGGTGGCGCGGTTACGCAGCAGCGCGGTCCCGGATCCGTCGAAGGCATTGCTGCTGGTGGCCCATATGGACGTGGTCGGCGTGGATCGCAGCAAGTGGTCCGTGGATCCGTTCGGCGGAGTCATCAAGGATGGCTACCTGTACGGCCGGGGCTCGATTGACGACAAGAGCATGGTAGCGGCGAATCTGGCGGCGTTCATCGCCCTGAAGCGCGCCAATGCCCACCTGAACCGCGACGTCATTTTTCTGGCGACAACGGACGAGGAGCAATTTGGAGAAGCCAGCCTGAAGATATTGATCGCGAAGTATTGGGACAAATTTGCCGCAGGATATGCGTTAAACGAGGGCGGCAAAGTGGTTCTGAAAGACGGCAAAGTGGAGTACGTGGGCCTGCAAGTGGCGGAAAAAGTCTCCATGAACATCTCCGTGACGGTGAAAGGAAAGGGGGGGCACGCGTCAATGCCGTCGAAGCAGAATCCGGTGGCGCACCTGGCGGCGGCTGTTGGAAAAATCGGGGATTACTCGGCGCCAGTACATCTGACCTCGGTTGTGCGGCGATATTTTGAAGGGCTTTCCGCGATCGAGGACGATGAGACCGCGAAGTGGATGCGGGTGATTGACGCTTCGGACCGCGGCGAACACGCGCAGCGCGTGCTGTCGGACATGAACCCCATGTGGAACTCGATGATGCGAGACACCATCGCTCCGACTATGCTGCAAGCGGGCGTGCGCGCAAACGTCATCCCGTCGGAAGCGAAGGCAGTTCTGAACGTACGACTGCTGCCCGGCGACACCATCACCACCCTCTTGAGCGATTTGAATAAGCTAGTGAACGATCCGATGGTCAAGTTGGATCTCATGCCGGATGCAGGCCTGGCGGCGCCAAATTCTTCAATAGAGTCGGATTTCTATGCGCTGCTGACCAAGGTATGCGCGAAGGAATTCGGCGGCGCCCCGGTGTTGCCATTTTTGTCCACCGGCGCCACCGATTCCGCGCAACTTCGACTACACAGCGTACAGGCATACGGATTGCGGCCTTTCCCAATGGCCGAAGAGGATGACGCGCGGGTGCACGGAGACGAAGAGCGCTTGCCGCTGTCTTCCTTTGCCACGGGCGTGGACCTGACCGTGCGGATTGTGGCTGAGTTTTCTATCACGCACTAACGCAAACATCTGATATACAAAAGCAAGAGAAACGGATGATTTCCCGGCACTCCAAAATCGTCTGCACGATTGGTCCCGCGACACACTCACGGCGAATGATCCGGAAGCTGCTGGAAGCGGGCATGGACGTCGCGCGGCTGAATTTCTCCCACGGCAGGCACGAGGATCACGCGCAGAGCTTCGCGATGCTGCGGGAAGCATCCGTGGCGATGCAGCGGCCGATTGCGATTTTAGCGGACCTGCAGGGGCCGAAGATCCGCACCGGGGCGCTGGCCGGAGGTGGAACCGTATTGCTGCGCACGGGACAGAAATTTGTCATCACCACGGCGAGAGTGCTGGGGGATTCGACGCGGGTGAATACGACTTTTCATCCCCTTCCACGCGAAGTGAAACGCGGTGACCGCGTGCTATTGAGCGACGGCTTGATCGAATTGCGAGTGGAAAAAACCACCCACTCGGAAGTGATTTGCCAGGTGGCGAACGGCGGAATCCTCGGCGAGCACAAGGGGATCAACCTGCCCGGAGTGAAGTTGCGAGTTCCCGCGCTCACGGAAAAGGACCGGGCAGACCTACGCTTTGCCCTGAAGCATGGCGCCGATTACATTGCGGTGAGTTTCGTGCGGCGTCCGGAGGACGTCGAACTGGCGAAAGCAGTGACGCGGCGAAGGGGTGAGACCACACCCATCATTGCCAAGCTCGAAAAGCCGGAAGCGATCGACAACCTTGATGACATTTTGAGAGTGTCTGAAGGCGTTATGGTGGCGCGCGGGGACTTGGGCGTGGAGATGAGACCGGAGCGCGTGCCGGTTGTACAGAAGAACATCATCGCGCGAGCCAGAGAGTTTCGCCGCCCGGTGATTACAGCAACGCAGATGCTGGAATCGATGACCGAGAACCCGCGGCCGACGCGCGCGGAAGCTTCCGATGTGGCCAACGCCATCTTCGATGGAACGGACGCAGTCATGCTCAGCGCGGAAACGGCGACGGGGAAATACCCAGTCGAAGCCGTGAGCATGATGTCGCGAATCATTGAGGAAGCGGAAGCGAGCATCCATGAGTTCCCGAGGCCGGCGGCACAGGAGCAGTTGAAAGTGCCGGAGACTGTGGCGGAACTGGTGTGCCACGCGTCGCGGGAACTGCACATGAAGTTGATCGCGGTGTTCACGCACAGCGGGTTCACAGCGCGGCTGGTGTCACGTTACCGGCCGCTTGTGCCGATTATTGCTTTCTCCCCGGAGCGGGAAACGCGGCGGCGAATGGCGCTGCTGTGGGGAGTGACGCCGTGCCGCATCGTGGACATTAAGAAGATTGACGGCCTCGCGGCGATCGCGGAAAAGCGTCTGCTGGAAGAACGGCTGGTGCGCAAGGGAGACGTGATCGGAATCGTCGCAGGAACGCCAATGGGCATTCGCGGGACCACGAACTTCATGAAGTTTCATGTGATCGGGCGAGCGAGTTAAGAATCGTTTCCGAGCTAGCCGGATGAAGATCTTAAATTCGTGCGCAGAAGGGGTCCCGCTGTGTCGAGACTCTAGGCGGATTCGAGAAAACGTCCCACCCCGACATCGGGTCCCACACGACTCATTTAGGACCAAAAACTGACAGCTATCAGTTAACCCAATGATCGGGCCGGGAGGGAGGTTCGTTCTTGTTCTTCTTCATGAAGACTTCGAACTTCCTGCGGTTGCGCTGGTAGCGCCAATCGGCCACCTCATTGCGCACACGGAACAGGAAGGAGCCTCTGCGCAAATAGATCCAGCCAATGAGCATGCCGCCAAGGTGACAAAGGTGGCTGACGCCATCACCGGAAGCTCCAAACGTGCTGACGAACTCGATGAGGCCCATAATGGCCACAAAAACGCGCATCGGAATGCTGACGAGGAAGAAGAAAATCCAGACTTGACGATCGGGGAAGAGTATGGCGTTGGCGATGAGGATGCCGAAGATCGCCCCGGAAGCGCCAATCGTCGGTACGTCTGAGGGGGCGTGTCCCCAAAACATGGGGATGAACTTCACCGCAATGTTGATGAGCCCTGCGCCGACGCCGCATAGAAAGAAATAGTTGAGGAAGCGCTTTTTTCCCCAAACTTCCTCCAAGTTCCGGCCAAACATCCAGAGCACCAGCATGTTGATGAAAAGATGCCCGATGCCACCGTGAAGGAACAGGTAAGTGATAGGCTGCCAGACTCGCAGACCGAAGATCGCGCCGCTGGGTACGAGGCCAAAGCGCACGGTAATCTGCTGGTAGGCCACCACACTGCCGAACAGGATTTGGACCAAGATCTGGATGACGAAGGCGCCGGTACAAATAAGAACGAGGAGCTTTACGCCAGGAGTAATGAAACCACGCCAATCGAAGCGAACCCGGGGGACACCATACGACGAACTCATGTGAGCAGTGTAAAGCAGGGGAAGCTGTCCGTCAAAAGGCAGGGAGTGAAGGGAACGACACCACAGCAGATAAGTAAGCAAGTTTGAATCATCGAAACAATTCTGCCCCGTTTCGGTACTAGGGCAAAGTCGGTTCGTGCGAGACCGATTCGCAGAAGCCGGCGAAAGACTTGGTGGAGATGTCCATGCAACTACAAATCTTGATCGGACGAATCAAACTGCCCGTGGATGGCCGCTCCGTCCCACCGACGCACGTTGAGAGAACGTGCCGGGATTTCGGGCGCACGCGAAAGTCAGAACAATTCGAGAAAGAACTGAGCCTGAGGTAGCAGCGCAGGCGACGGGCTCATAAGTCCTCAAGCACTTGCTTGAGGAATTTCCAGAAACTCTCCACCGTAGAAATCTGCACGCGTTCGTTGGGGCTGTGAGGGTCCACGATCGTCGGGCCAAAAGAGACCAGTTGCATCCCGGGATATTTCTCACCGATGACGCCGCATTCCAAGCCGGCGTGCATGGCGATCAGTTTCGCCGGTTCGCCGAAGAGTTTCTTGTGGACTTCCTGGAGCTTCCGAATTAGTTCGTTGTTGGGCTCCGGTTTCCAGCCGGGATAGCTGCCGCTATGTTGTGCCTCAAAACCCGCCAAACGGCACACGGTAGCGACCATGCGGGCCGCAGCCTGTTTGCTCGTCAGGATGGCACTGCGTTGACTGCTGACAATTTCCACCACGTCGCCTTTAGTGCTAACGACTGCAAGGTTCGTCGAGGTCTGGACTAGCCCGGGAACATCCGGACTCATAAACAAAATGCCGTGAGGCATGGTCGCCAGAAGAGCCGCCGTGCATTTTGCGTCGGCATCGTCCATCACTTTTTCCGGACGATCGGCTTTTTCTACAATGATCTGAAGTCCCGAATCAAAGCTACCCAACTCGGCCTTGTTCGCGGCTTCGGCCGTAGCAACGATGGATTTCAGCTCATTCTCATGAGCGGGCGGGAGCACGATCACGGCGACAGCTTCCCGAGGAATAGCATTGTGGGCGCTGCCACCATTGACCCCCGCGAATTCGGCTGGAAGACGCTCGAGCAGATCCTGAAGAACCCCGCCCATGATGCGGAGGGCATTGCCGCGGCCCTGATGAATATCGACGCCGGAATGGCCGCCGCGAAGGCCCGTCACCTTGATCCTCCAGGCAGATCCGGCGCTGGGTGCAAGAAGCTTGACCTTGCGCCGCGCGGTCGTGTTCACGCCGCCGGCACACCCGATGCACAAATTGCCAATTTCTTCCGTGTCCAGATTCAAGAAGTACTTTGACTTCAGGATGTCCGGAGCAAAATCCGAAGCGCCGGTGAGTCCGGTTTCCTCGTCGATGGTGAAAGCAAATTCGAGGGGGCCGTGGGAGATGTCAGTGCTCTCCATTACCGCAAGAGCCGCGGCCACGCCGACTCCGTTATCGGAGCCGAGCGTGGTGCCGTCAGCCTTGAGCCAATCGCCGTCGCGCAAAACTTTTATGGGATCTTTATCAAAATTGTGAACGGTCGATTCGTTCTTCTCGCAGACCATGTCGAGATGGCCTTGTAAGAGTGCCATTGGCGCTGACTCGCGTCCCGGCCGTGCAGGCTTACGAACGATGAGATTGCCGGCAGGGTCTTGTTGGGTTTCCAGGCCCAGCTTTTTGGCCACGCCGCGGACGTAGTCGCGCGCTGCCGCTTCCTTTGTCGAGGCGCGAGGAATGGCGGCCAAACTATCAAAATGCTTCCAAAGCTGTTCGGGTTTCAAGTTTGCGAGTGCTGGGATCATGGCTTTCTCCGTCTTATCAAGGAAGGATTAGAACTTTGATCTCTGAAGACAGCCCCATTGTACCCGCACTCTTGCGCGTTGGCGACACTCGAAGGGCAGCGGACCAGACAGCGCTATTCAATTCTCAGCGCGTCCGTGGGCGCGATGGATGCTGCGCGGCTCGCAGGAATGATGGCTGCAATGAACGAGCAGATCCCCAACGCCCCCGCAGCCACACTCAGCGCCAGTGGATCCCACCAGGAGACGCCGTACAACTGAGCCGAAAGCAGCCGCCCGGCGCCAACCGCCAAAGGCAGTCCTAGGAACAGTCCAATCAGCACGCGGCTGAAAGCTCCGCCCAGCACGAGCCGAATCACCTTGGTACGGTCCGCGCCAAGTGCCATGCGGATGCCGATTTCGTTGGTCTTCTGAGCGACTGTGTAAGCCGTGACGCCGTAGAGCCCCACCGCCGCTAGCAGGAGGGCCACAATTCCAAACAAGCCAGCGAGGCTGGCAACGGCACGCTCTTGATCGAAGGAGAGTTCAACTTGTTGCTGCATGGTTCGGATGCTATTGAAGGTGAGGTTAGGGTCCAGGTCTGCCAGCATTCTGGTAAGCAGCGGCTCGAGCGTGCCCGGGGGCAAATTGGTTGCCAGCATGATCCCACCGATGAAGTGAGAACGCAGCTCAATGTCGTTCAGCATTGGGTTGTGGTAGTCCACCGTCTGGGCAAGCGGCACGTAGAACATGGGGCGTGCGGGCTTGTCCATACCGAAACCGGCGAACTTCGCGTCACGGACGACGCCGACAATGCGAAATGTGCCGGCGTTTTCTGGAAGGTCCAATCCGAAGTGTTGGCCGAGGGGGTCTTCCTCACTCTTGAAAAAACGCTTCACAAAAGCTTCGTTGACGACGGCCACGGGCGCAGCGGTTTCGTTGTCGGCTGCGGTGAATGCTCTTCCGCGCAAGATCGGCACGCCAAAATTCTGAAGATAGTCGGCACTGACCCGGTCCCACGACGAGCCGGAATCCTCGCTGAGTTGGCCGGTGGGATGGCCAGCCACCAGGACGAGTTCACCCCAGTTGTTTGTGAGTGGATTGTAGAGGGCCAGGCCAGTCCCCTGTACGCCAGGCACATGAAGGAGCTCGTCTTCAAGGCGGCGATAAAGCGCGGCTAACTCGGGTTGCGTGTAAGTCGCCGGGGGAAAGTTCATGTCAACAACCACGCGGCCTTGCACCTGATAACCGAAATCCTGATGCTCGAGCTTGTTTAGGCTGCGAGCCAGCATGGTTGCCCCCGCCACCAGGACAACCGATAGCGTCGCCTGCACGATCAGCAGAGTCTTGCGGGCCATAGACGAACGGTCACTACTGCCGCGACCCGATCCATGAAGCGTCTCCGCCGGATCGGTGCGGGTGGCAAGCCAGGCTGGAGCGGCGCCGAAGATGATTCCTGTCACGAGCGCCAGGGCGAAGGCAAATGCTAGGACGGGCAGCGAGGGGGTCACACTGATGGGAAGAGAGTGCGAGCTGTGGAAAGCAAGCGACAACAGCAGCCGCGATGCCCCCATCGCTACAACAAGGCCGACAATGCCGCCGCCAATGGCGAGCAGGACGCTCTCCGTCAGCGCCTGTGAGATAACTTGCATCGGCGTGGCGCCGATGGCCATCCTCACGGCCAGTTGACCACGCCGGGCCATGCCCCGAGCCAGCAATAGGTTGGCCACGTTGGAGCAAGCAATGAGAAGCACCAGCCCGCAGACCGCCAGGAGGATTTGCAGGCTCCGGCCGTACTCCTCTTTCATCACCGCCACCCCCGCGCCGGCGGGAATCACGTTGAGGTTTTGCTTGGGGAGCATGCGCATCACGTCCGGCATCCAGATTGCCGGATATCCGGAATCGTATTGCATCCATTGCCTGAGGACTCCCGTGAGGCGGGGAGACAATCCGGCAATCGAGGCTCCGGGCCGCAAGCGGCCGATCATGCGCAACCACGCAGAGACAGGTTGATGCAGCAGACTGCCTCCCGCGGCCATCATCGGTTCCTGTTGTAGGGGAATCCAGATGTCGGGAGGATCGCTTTGCAGTGTTTCGCCGAAGAAACCAGGGGGCGCGATGCCGATGACGGTCAGGGGATGACCCTCCACTATCAAGGTGGAACCCACGAGGGACGGATCGCCACCGTAGGTGTTCTGCCAAACTCGATGGCTGATGACAATTACCGGCGGGGCAGACGGCTTGTCATCTTCGGGTGAGAAGACCCGCCCAAAGAACGCACGCACACCCAGCGTGGAGAAATAGCTGCCGGTGACGTATTCCGAATGAAGAGGCCGTGAGGCCGATTCGACACCTTGGCGACGGACGCCCATACGGTTGCGGGCAGCTTGGAAGGCAGTTACTTCCTCAAATTCAGGTGTTTCCGCTTTCAGCCGCTCGTACAAGGGAAAGGAGAACATCCCCCAGTCATCCTGAGGGCCGCCTTCCACACAACAATCGTCGCCTTCGCCTACGCGGTACAGGGTGCCCGGATCAGTGACCGGCAAAGAGCGGAGCATTACCGCGTGGATCATGGAGAAGATGGCCGTGGTCCCGCCAATGCCCAAGGCGAGCGTGAGAATGGCCGTAGCGGCAAATACCGGAGCCAGCTTGAACTGCCGAAGCGCGTAACGAAGATTGCCGTGTAAAATTCCCATTGGAGCCCCCTCTAGCATACGCATTTCTCCGGCTGCGGGTTCCCCAATCTCTCCGATATCCAAGGCGCCAGAGGCCAAAGCAAGGACGACCGGCCTTGCCCGTTGGCTAAGTCGAAGCAGGCTCTCCCGGTGATTGACTCCCGTCCTTGTAAACGCATTGAGTAGCGTGCTAACGTTCGGAGACTTCTGGAACTACCCACACAAAAGAATTGCGAGGTTCCCGCATGAGCGCGCAATCTACCGACACGCCCAGTCCGAGGAAGCATCAGCCGTTTGTTCCCGCAAGCATGGAAATGAAAGAGTTCACGTTTCGAGCCGTGTTGCTCGGTCTGATCATGACGGCGATCCTGGGAGCAGCAAATGCTTATCTCGGATTGAAGGCCGGAATGACAATCGCAGCTACCTATCCCGCGGCGGTCATCAGCATGGCTCTGTTGCGCCTGATGAAGGGCTCGCTGTTGGAGGAAAACATAGCGCGAACCATCGGCTCGATTGGAGAGTCGGTTGCCGCGGGCGCTGTGTTCACGATCCCGGCGTTCGTGATTGCGGAACTGTGGCCGGGACTCACGCGCGAGCAGTATTGGAAAGCAGTTGCCCTGATGGTGATCGGGGGCACCCTGGGAATCTTATTTGTGACGCTGCTGCGGCGTGTGATGGTTGAGGACCCAGAGCTACCCTACCCTGAATCAGTGGCAGCTTCCGAAATTCATAAAGCGGGGCAACAGGGAGCGAAGGCAGCCAGGATTCTCTTCGCCAATATGGGTTTCGGCGCACTCATGTTCCTCTTGGGCGCAATCAATCTATTCTCGCCAAGCAATACCTTCAGCATGAACATCAGCACGTTGGGCAAGAAACTGCTTCTGCGCACCAGCACGAATCCAAACGTGGCTACGACTGTGACAGGAGGCGCAACGTTCTTCGCCGCCCCCGACATCAGCCCCGCTTACCTGGGTGTGGGCTACATCATCGGCCCTCGGCTCGCTGCGTTGAACTTCTCGGGCGGAGTGTTGGCGTGGGGTTTGCTGGTTCCGTTGCTGACCTTCCTGGTCGGTCCCTACATACAGGCTGCGCAACCGGCGGGACAGACGCTCTCCTGGCCGCTGCTCGCTGGAGCGATCTACTACTCCATCGTGAGGCCGATTGCGGTGGGTGGGATGCTCGTTGGCGCGACGTACACGTTGATCCGCATGCGCAAGCAACTTGCTGCGGGGATGGGCCGGGCCATCTCGGACCTGAAAAAGTCCGCGGCAGCCCACGAGGCTACGGATCGCACTGAGCGCGACCTGCCGGCGAAAGGGGTCTTCGCGGGAGTGGGCGTGGTCTTCGTGGCCATGATTCTGCTCTATCACTACTTCATAAGTAGCGCAGGGACGTTCACTGCTTCGAAGGTGCTGACCGGTGCGCTGGTCGCGGCAGGTGTCATGGTAGTGGTCGGGTTTTTCTTTGCTGCCGTGTCGGGCAACTTGGTTGGGATGATTGGGTCATCGAATAATCCAGTATCCGGCCTCACGCTATGTACGTTGGTGATCGCAGCGCTTCTGATGGTGGCTCTGGGAGTTTACGGCACAGGCGGCGTTGCCGCGGTTCTGGGAGTGGCCGCAGTGGTCTGTGTTTCTTCCGCTGTTGCCGGTGAGATGCTGCAAGACTTGAAAGTGGGGCATATCCTCGGCGGAACTCCCTCGAAAATGCAGATCGGCGATCTGCTCGGAATCGTGGTGGCTTCGCTAGTGCTTTTCTTTCCTCTGGCCGTGCTCGATAAGGCGTATCACTTCGGAAGTCCGGCGCTGTCGGCGCCGCAAGCCGGACTCATGGCCATGCTTTCGAAGGGCATTGTCGGCGGCGACATGGCCTGGCCGTTGATCATCGTGGGGATGCTCCTGGGTATCACCATGATCATGATCCAGGTGAAGAGCGTGATGCTGTTTTCGATTGGCATGTATTTGCCGTTGGGAACAACCTTCGCGATGTTTGTGGGGGGCATGATCCGGTGGGTTACCGATAGTCTTCGCGACCGGCGCAAGCTCAACGATGCACAGAAGGCGCGCGTAGACAACGCGGGGGTGCTGACAGCCTCAGGATTGATCGCCGGAGAGGCTCTCTGTGGACTGGGCGTGGCCGCAGTCATCGCCAGGAGGCTCGCGCACGATCCTCATGCGGATACAAGGCTGTACCATCTGGCGATCGGAGACTCGCTTGTCGCTCCGCTGGTTGCCCTGGCGGTGCTCGTGGCTGTCATGATCCTGGTTCCCTTGGCCAACGCGGGACGGCCTGACGAGCCCGCACCGCCGACCGCGATTATGTAATGGAGACTCGCGTTCAATCAGGCCCAAGGCCGCGTCCCTGATCGGATTGGAAGAACCTGCGCAGGCTGTGAGATCGTCGCCAAGTACGATGTCGCAGGAATGTTTAAGTGCCCTTGACATAAGAGGGTAGGGCAAGTACTTTCGCCTGTAGAAAAGTATCCAGCTTGCCAATAGTGCCCGGTGGAAGTCGCTCACGTCGACCTTGCCTCCGGTTGTTTGCCAGGTCTGCGTATAGCTCGCAAATTTCAGGGGAGACCAATCGTGTCCTTCCGACGAATCTTGGTGTTTATAGTTTTGGCCGTGGTGTGCGCATTCTATTTCCCGGAGAAGAAGATTGAGGCGGGAGACGAATGGCAGCCAATCGATCCTGCCGATTTGAAAATGACCAGCGAGCCCAAGGCTCCGGGTGCGTCGGCGATCATCCTGTACCGCCAGGTGGACCGCGACGACAGCGATGCTTTGAGGCCGCACGAGTACAATTACGTGCGCACCAAGATTTTCACTGAAGAAGGAAGAAAATACGCCGATGTGGAAATCCCAGTGCTCAAGGGGCAGTGGAACGTCATTGCCATCAAGGCGCGAACGATTCGGCCTGACGGATCCATCGTGAATTTCGACGGAAAGGTTTACGAGAAAGAGATCGTAAAGGCGCGCGGCGTCAAGTTCCTCGCCAAGACGTTTACGCTCTCCGACGTGGAGCCGGGAAGCATCATCGAGTACCACTACACGATCGACTTCGCTGAGGGGTACGTGTTCAATTCGCACTGGGAGTTGAGCGACGAACTCTTCACCAAGCGGGCCAAGTTCAGCCTCAAACCCTACGGCGAATGGGCTCTGAGGTGGAGCTGGCCGAATGGTTTGCCGCAAGGAACCAACCCACCCGTGAATGAACACAACCTGATCCGCATGGAGGCTCAAGACATCCCGGCATTTCAAGTGGAAGACGACATGCCTCCGGAGGGGGCGGTGAAACTCCTGGTGGACTTCGTCTACGGCGAAGAAAACTTTGAAAAAGAGGCCGACAAGTTCTGGAAGAAGCAAGGCACAAGAATGTACGAAGGGGCGGAGAATTTCGTCAACAAACGGAAGGCCATGGAGCAGGCCGTGGCGCAAATCGTTGCGCCGGGCGATTCACTGGAAGTGAAATTGCAGAAGATTTATGAACGGGCGCAAAAAATCCGGAACACCAGTTATGAGGTGGAAAAGACCGAGCAGGAACAGAAGCGCGCTAAGGAAAGAGAGATCAACAACGTCGAGGACGTTTGGAAGCGTGGCTATGCGAGCGGATATCAAATCACATGGTTGTTTCTGGGGCTAGCTCGTGCGGCAGGATTCGATGCCTCGCCGATGCGAATCTCTCTTCGGGATGACCACTTCTTCAACAAGAATCTCATGAATGCCAGAGACCTGAATTCGAATGCAGTAGTGGTCAAGCTTAATGGGAAGGAGTTGTATTTCGATCCAGGTTCTGCGTTCACTCCCTTTGGCATGCTGCCTTGGCCGGAATGCGATACACCGGGGTTGAAACTGGACAAGGACGGCGGCACCTGGGTGACTACGCCGATTCCAGAGAGCTCAGCCTCTAAAATCCTCCGCAAGGGAGATTTCAATCTCACTTCTGAAGGTTCACTCGAGGGCAAGTTGACCGTCACTTTCACTGGCTTGGAGGCCGCCTGGCGCCGAGTGGAAGAACGAAACGAGGATGAAGCCCACCACAAAAAGACTCTGGAGGATTACGCCAAGGAAATCGTCCCCGTCGGGATTGAAGTTGAACTCACGAACAAGCCGGACTGGACCAGCTCTGCGCCGACGCTGGTTGCCGAGTATTCGTTGAAGGTGCCGGGATGGGTGTCCGGCGCGGGAAGGAGGGCGCTGCTGCCCGCGGGGCTGTTCGGCGGTTCGGAAAAGCACGTGTACGAGCATGCGACGCGGGTGCACAACCTCTACTTCCATTACATGTACGAGAAAGCCGACGACGTGCGCATTGAGCTTCCCCCCGGGTGGAAGGTGAACAGCCTGCCGCAACCGGTGACCTTCGATGCGAAATTGCTGATTTACACCATGAAAGTCGAAGACGACAAAGGAACTCTCCACCTGGAGCGCACTTTCAAGAGCAGTCTCACCATCCTGGACCAAAAGTATTACGAGGCATTGCGGAACTTTTACCAAACAGTTAGGAGTGCAGATGAACAGCAAATTGTGTTGCAGCCGGCAGGCGTTTCTTCGGGAAATTAGGAATTCCGGAGTTGCGTCGGTTCTCGCAGGCCTGATCCTTTTCTTCGTTTTCTTCGCACGAGCCGCATCGGGCGGCGACGCGCCACAGTGGATTCACGCACAGGTGAATGTTCCTCTGCCCGATCATGATGAAAAGACGAATGCCGTGCTGTTGTATGCCGAAGAATCCTTCACGGTTCAGGGCAATGGGAAGATGAAACGCACGGAGAGGCGCGTGTACAAGATTCTGCGGCCCGACGGGAGAGCATACGGGACTGTCCGCGCAGATTTCGACGCGGAGACAAAAATCAGCAGCATGCGCGGTTGGTGTGTGCCGGCGCAGGGCAAAGACTACGAGGTGAAGGAGAAGGATGCGGTCGAGACGGCGCTCTACGGCGTACAAAATGGCGAGTTGATGAGCGACTTTAAGACAAAGATGCTCGTCATCCCCGCAGCCGAGCCAGGGAACATTGTCGGTTACGAAATCGATCAGGAAGTGCATCCTTACGTGATTCAGGATGTTTGGGCTTTCCAGCAGGAAAACGCTCCCGTACGCGAAGCGCACTACACGTTGCAACTTCCGGCGGGGTGGGAATACAAAGCGGTCTGGCTGAACTACCCGGAAGTTGCGTCTTCAGGCGGGTCGGGCCAATGGCAATGGGTCGTGAAGGACGTGAAAGCAATCAAGCCGGAGAATGACATGCCCCCCTGGGAAGGCGTTGCGGGGCAAATGGTTCTCTCATTGATTCCTCCCGGCGGCGCGGGAAACAAGGGATTTGAGAGTTGGGCTGACATGGCGCGCTGGGAAGAAGGCTTGGTGCGAGGACGCCGCGACATTTCGCCGGAGATCAAGCAGAAGGTGGCGGATCTGACCAAGGCGGATACCACGCCATTGGCAAAGATGCGTTCGCTTTCCCGGTTCGTTCAAAAAGACGTTCGCTACGTTGCCATTCAATTGGGAATCGGCGGCTGGCAGCCACATCCGGCCGTGGAAGTGTTCACGCACAAATACGGCGATTGCAAGGACAAAAGCACGCTCCTGAGCGGGATGCTGCAGGAGATTGGCGTTGAATCGTACTACGTCTTCATCAACACAACGCGAGGCGCAGTGACGCCGGCGACGCCCGCGACTCGTTGGTTCAATCATGTAATCGTGGCGGTGCGACTCCCGCAAGGGATTAATGATGCTTCTCTTGTTGCCGTCATGGATCATCCCAAATTGGGCAAGATTTTGTTCTTTGATCCGACCGATGAGTGGACACCATTCGGCCATCTTCGCGGGGAGTTGCAGGCAAATTACGCATTGCTGCTGGCGGGCGAGAGCGGTGAGCTCGTCAAGATCCCGCAGCTACCCTCTGCTCTGAGTGGAGTCGTGAGGACGGCGAAGCTTGCGCTGAGTGCATTCGGCACATTGAGCGGCGATTTTGTCGAACAGCGCAATGGCGATTATGGAGAACGGCAAAGGGCCGCCCTCAAGTCAGTTTCCAAGGATACGGATCGTGTCAAGTATCTTGAGAGCTTGATCTCCCATTCGCTCCCCGCGTTCCAGCTCACGAAGGCGTCGGTTGTGAATCTGAACGATTCCGATGAGCCCTTCATTTACCAATATTCTCTGGTCGCGGCGAACTACGCCAAAATTGCAGGCAATTTGCTGCTGGTGCGGCCGCGCGTCGTGGGCATCAATTCCAGCGACTTATTGGAGACCAAGGAACCTCGAAAGTATGCAGTCGAATTCGACGGACCATTCCGAAACTCGGACACGATCGAAATCGCCATTCCCGCGGGTTACGAGGTGGATGATTTACCGCCGCCCGTCAATGTGGACTATGGCTTTGCCAGCTATCACAGCAAGACGGAAGCCAGTGGCAATACGTTGAAATATGGCCGCACCTTCGAACTGAAAGAGCTGAGCGTACCGGTCACCAAGGTGGATGAGTTGAAGAAGCTGTACCGCATCATCGCCGGGGACGAACGAAACACGGCCGTCCTCAAGCCGGCGGGCCTCTGAGCCCTGACACATCAACGAGAACACACGAAGGTGATGGAAGCAGGCGGGCGAAGCGTGCTCCAGCGATGGCGGAGTGCGCGCGGAGCGGCGTCGAGGAGGACAGCGAGGAGCTGTTGGGCGCGATCGTAAGGGAGAGCGATGCGGAAGAGGTCGGCCCGGCGAGCGTGCAGGTATTGCTCATAGCGCGGAGGATGTGCGGCGGCAAGCTGGAGAAACACATCCCAGGGAGATGCTTTGGTGAAGAATTTTTTCTCGGCCGCTTCCTGGCGGGAGATTTCGACTATATTGCGCTGCGTGCCGCCGCCGCTTTCCCACAAAACAGCGGTGGCGTGAGCCGGATCGAAGGGGCGCTCGGGGTCGTCATCAGGAAAAGAAGCGAGCAGAGGTTCGAGTTCAGGGAGAGTGACCTCGAGACTGTCCCACCAGTAGCGATAACCGTTGTAGATGACCGTGCCGGTGCGGAAAATTTGCTGGATGCGAGAAGCATCCTTGCCGGCGACGCTCACGACCATATCAATGAGTTCGCTGAGACGGAAGGTTTGCCTGACGACCGGGCGCATGCTGACGTAGCCGGCGTCTTCGTCGGAGTAGCGGACGGTAATTTGGTCCGGCAGGGGCATTTCGTTCACCAGGTTGATGAGGAATGGAAAGAATCCCAAGTGCAAAACCGGCACCTGGGGCACCCGAAAAATGCCAGCTTGCAAGCGCTACCGCTTGGAAAGGCGGTCGCGCACGCGTTCGCTTAGCGCTTTTCCGTCAACCGCCTTGCCTGTGAGAGCTTCTTTGGCCGCTTTGACCACGGCGCCCATTTGTTTGATGGATGTGGCGCCCAGTTCGGTTATGGCTTTGCTGATGGCCGCGTCCATCTCGGCCTCCGAAGCGCCTGCGGGGAGATACGTCTCAATGATTTTGAGTTCGCTGGTCTCCTTATCAACGAGGTCCTGGCGGCCGCCCTTGGCGAACTGCTCGATGGATTCCTTGCGTTGCTTGACAAGCGTTTGCAGCAGTTGGATCGATTCCGCCGCATCGAGCGAGCGTATCTTCTCGACTTCCTTGAGCTGCAGCGCGGATTTAATCATGCGCAGGACGCTGAGACGCAACTCATCCTTCGCCTTCATGGCGCTTACGATGTCCTTTTGAATCTGTTCGGCAAGAGACATGTGAGGCTCCCTGCTGGGAACTATAACAGAAGGGGAAGGCCGGCAAGATGCGCACGCCATAAGTCCGCACGGAAAAGCTGGGGGGCTCGCGGAATCGCCCTGCGTTACAAGCGATTGACACCACACAGGCTGCACAGTAACGTGGAATGTTTTTCAGGTCGTGGGAAGAGACCGCGGAGGGACCCTGTTCGCTCCACCAGGATGCGGCTTTTACCCGGAAACGAGGAGAAATGAAGGTCATCGTAGCGGACAAAATCAGCGACCGCGGAGTGGAGCTGCTGAAACAAACGTGCTGGAACGTAGTGCAAACGACCAAGGAGACGCTGCGTAGCGAGTTGGCGGACGCAGATGCGCTAATTGTGCGCAGCGCGACGCGCGTCACGCCGGAGCTGATGGACAAGGCGCCCCGGCTGCGCGTCGTGGGACGCGCGGGCGTCGGTGTGGACAACATTGACCTCGACGAAGCCACCAAGCGCGGCGTGTTGGTGATGAGCACCCCGGGAGGCAGTTCGGTGAGCGTGGCAGAGCACACGTTTGCGCTGCTGCTTGCAATGGTGCGGCAAGTGCCGAAGTTCGATGCGGCGTTGCGCGAGGGACGCTGGGAAAAGTCGTCGTCTGGCGCTGAAGTGCGCGGGAAAACGCTGGGCTTGATTGGACTCGGCCGGATCGGGAGCGAGGTGGCAATTCGCGCGAAGGCATTCGACATGCGCGTCCTGGCGTTCGACCCGTACATCAGCGAAGCAGCGGCCAAGGAACTATCGGTAGAGCTCGTGCCGAAGGAGAAACTGCTGGCCGAGAGCGATTTCCTCTCACTACACACCGCGGCCACGCCGGAAACGAAGGACTTGATCAATGCCGAATCCATCGCGCGAATGAGGAAGGGCGTGCGCATCGTGAACGCGGCGCGCGGAGAGCTGATTAACGAAGCGGACTTGGCGGCCGCATTGAAAAGCGGGCAGGTCGCGGGAGCGGCGCTGGACGTGTTCGTGGAAGAACCGCCGAAGAATTCGCCGCTGGTGGGTTTACCGAACGTCATCTGCACGCCGCACGTCGCGGGATCGACCGCAGAAGCACAAGAAGGACTGGGAATCCAGGTGGCGGAACAGGTGAGGGATTACCTAGCCGAGGGAGTCATTCGCAATGCCGTAAACCTGCCGGCGCTCTCACCGGAGCAGTACCGGAGAGTGCGGCCCTATCTGGCGTTGGCGGAGCGGCTGGGATCGCTGGTGTCACAGGCGGCGGCGACGCGGCCCGCGCGCGTGAGGATTCGCTACGCCGGTGAGTTGGCGGAGCTGGGGACACACCTCCTGCGCAACGCGGTGCTCACGGGGCTGCTGAATGCCGTGCTGGCAGAAAAGGTGAACGTCGTGAACGCGCCCGCGGTAGCAGGGGCGAGGGGACTGACCGTGGAGGAAGAAACGCGGAGGCGCGAACACGGATTCCCGCACACGCTGGAAGTTGCTGCCTTAACGGATCAAGCGAAGGTAAGTTTCAGCGCGGAGGGAACGGTGCTGCATGACGGGACTCCGCGTGTGATCAACATTGACGGCATCGCTCTGGAGGCGCAGTTGGACGGTACGGTGCTTTATATTCGGAACCATGATGAGCCCGGCGTGATTGGGCATGTAGGGACTACGCTCGGGAAGCATGGCGTGAACATCGCGACGTTTGCGTTGGGGAGACGCGAGGCGACGCGAGGGGCCGAAGCGGTGTCTCTGGTGCGGCTGGACGGGAAGGTTTCCGAAGACATCTTGGCGCCATTGAAGCAGCATCCAGCGATTACGCAAGCAAAACTTATCCAAATAGGCTAGGCCGAGATATTCACAGGACGAATGGCAAGCACTCAAAAAACTTGTCCTCAGAATGAGACCAATCCGCTTGACATGGGGTGTCCTGTAGCATAAATATAGCCAAACTTTCGGCTAACGACTGGCGGGAGAGGTCCCTGTCTTCTGGGGGGATTGCAGGGATGGGTGCCAGCGGCGAGTGGGTTGAACGTGCCGTTCCTTCCAAATGCCGACAAAACTGGAAGTTTGAGGCGCACTCGAGTGCGAAAGGGGTGGTTCATGTCTTGGATCTCTATCCATCGGACTCATGTGGTTTTCATTATGCTGTCCCTCTGTTTGATTGCCGGAGCAGCATTTGGACAGACAGGTACGACGTCCGTACGTGGAACGGTACTCGACAAAACCGGCGCGGCGATTGTTGGCGCGAGCGTGAAGATCAGCCACAAAGAAACCGGCCTCGAACGCTCGACAACCACGGGGGACACAGGGGG
>DASPTY010000152.1:0-2757 GCA_035623175.1 Candidatus Limnocylindrales bacterium
TTCGTGATCTGCAAAACTTCCTGGAACTTGCTGCCGAGATGGCAGAGACGCAGTCCGGCGCCCTGAGACTTGGCGCTGTGGTGGGCGGCCACGAGCGTGCCGAGGCCGGCGCTGTCGATAAACGTAACGTTGTCCATGTTCTGGACGATTTTCTTTTTTCCAGCGGCAATCAAGCTCTTCACTTTTTCGCGCAGCGAGTTGCTTTCTTCGCCGAGCACAATGCGGCCGTCCAGCGCCACCACGGACACGCCGTCCACTTCGCGATTTGTCATCTTCAAAGCCACGTTATTTTCCTCCTCATCGGAAAGCGGTTCCGGCGGCAACCCGGGCCGGAGCCGTCAAGCATAGCAAACTATGGAAGATCCCGGAGCGATGAATCGTAATCGAAGACCGTGCGGCGGTCAAATAGCGGAGCGCCGTGGCCGGGCCGATTCGCGGATCGCCGAGCGGCGGTTAGTAATAGTCCGCGCAGGACATGTAATAACCGCAAACCGAGCAAATCAACTTACAACGACGACATTCCAACCGCTGCGAGCAGACGGGACAATAGCGCGAAGCATCCTCGTTCGCAACCCCAGCGGACACTTTCCTGGTTGATTGTTCTTCTCCAGAAACTGATGCCGGAGAAAGCTCCGCATCGGCTGGAGTAAACGCCTGCTTCGCTGTGAATTTCACCGCGGGATGGTTATAGCACATCCCCAAGCTTGGGGAAAGGGAAGGGCGGACCGAGCGCCAGGAGCTTATTGAGGGGAAACATCATTGAGGCGAAACATGAGGAAGGCGAGATTCCACGGGTGGCAAGGGTGGGAACGGCGCGTGAGGCTCGGTTTGATACCAGTAGGCCACCGAATAGTAGTTGTCGCCGCGGTCGTTGGCATGGCCATGCTCGATCGTAGCGCGAAGCGATTTCGTGAAAGTGATCGGCGAGTCCAGGTGAAAGCGATAGACGGACCAGCGAGAACCTTCCAGCTCGGGACCAACTACGGGGGCGCCGAAAAGAGGATAGGAGAACGATTTGCCGCCGAAATCCCAAGCGCCTAGAAAATAATCTTCGGAACCAGTTCCGTTGATGGATGGCAGTTTTTCGCCATCGATGAAAAACATATCGTCGCCTTCGCCCCACCACTCATCGGCGTTTTCCAGCACGGACATGGTGACACCAACGAAGTGGCCGCGGCCGGTGGCTTCCATCCAGACGTAATTGTCCTTGCCATCCAGGTTCGTTTTGTTGCCGACGAGGGCTTTGTTGGGGGTCGCCTGGCGGTATTGGGCGTGAAAGTAGAGCGTGTCCGCGGGGAGCGGAGCGGGGTAAGCGCGGAAGTCGATGTTCCAATACAAAGCTCCGACGCGCTCGCGGCCTTCGTTGGTGACGGTGACGCGGGCATGCTTTTGAAATGGCATGGGAAAGAAGCAGTTCAGCGCTTTGTCACCACCTACCGCGAGAGGAGCGGATTGATAAAGAAAATAAGTTCCGAGGCCGAGGCCGAAGAAGTCCCCGATGGGCGCCTCGACACTGGGCGAGGATTCGCCGTCCCAGAAAATTCGCAGGACAATTTTCTTGAGGTGAAAGTTCTCGCGGCTGGCGATAGTGACCCAGATGTGAGAGATTTCACCGGGCCCCGGAGCGTCGAGCAAAGCGAGAGTTTCACCGGGAGCCAGCTCACGATAGTCCTCATTACCACCGGTGCGGTCATAGCTGGAGGCGCGCTTCAAAATGTAGTCCTGCGGTTTGGTGAGATGGGAAAGAGAATCCGCGGGGACCTGGCCGAACGCGGCGCCAGACAGCGTGGCCACGAGAAAAATCAAAAGGAATTTGCGCATGGATGATCTCCAGGAAGGGCAAGTCGCATCAAGAATGCGCGGGATTGTAGCATGAGCGGTCGAGCAAAGAGACGCTGCCCATGAGAGGTGGGGTTCTTAAGCGTGGGCCGCGGAGCTCGCGGCCGATGCTACTTTTTGGCGGGCTCCGGCATGACATAGCCCGATTGCGCAGGGAGTCCGGCGCGCTCGAGCTGGACAGTTGTGTGTTCGATGCGAAATTGTTTTGCTGCGAGTTGCTTGATGGATGACAGCAAGCGCTCGCACTCGTCGAGGTGCATATCAGGAATGCGCGCGTGAAGGCTGAGCGCGTGGTGGCCGCCGCCGAGCGACCAAAGATGGACGTCGTGAACTTCCTGGATGCCTTCGATCGTGAGAATGGCGCGAGCCACTTCTTCCACCTTTAATTCGGGCGGTCGGCCTTCCAGAAGAATGTGGGAGGATTCGCGGAGGATGCCGAAGCTGGACCAGAGGACGAGCAGGCCGATGGCGAGGCCGAGAAGCGGGTCGATCCAGTGCGCACCTGTCATTTGGATAATGATCGCGCCCACGATGATCGCGATGTTGGAGAGAGCATCACCAAAATTGTGAACCAGGATGCTGCGGAGATTGAGGTCACCCCGGCCACGGACCAGAGCTAGCGTAATGCCACCGTTGACAGCCAGCGCGGCGACGGAAGTCCAAATCATCCAACTTTCGACGACTTCGACAGGCGAACGAAAACGCAGGATGGCTTCATAGCCTAGCCAACCCGAAAGCAAAACAAGGACAAAGGCGTTCGTAAAAGCGGCCAGAGTGCCGGCGCGATGGTAGCCGTACGTCTTTTCGCTGTCGGCGGGCCTCTCCGCCCAACGCATGGCGAGGTACGAGATGCCGAGTGCGGGAACGTCAGAGAGATTGTGGACGGCGTCGTTTAGCAAGGCGACGCTGCGGCCGAAA
>DASPTY010000153.1:0-2971 GCA_035623175.1 Candidatus Limnocylindrales bacterium
CCACTTGGCATTCCAATTCGGCAGGATGAGCACGGCGGGCCCGCGCTTTCGCGCGGGAAAGAACTGGCCATAAACGGTGTTGTTTTCCGGCCATGGTGATTGCAGTGGGCTCGTGAAGGTAAGCACATTTTCCGAGTCGAGCGCGTAGTCGTGCACTTCCCGGGCGTAATACCACTCCTGACTCCGCGCAATTGCCTCGCTGGCGTACTCGGCGACAAAGAGCCGTGGATCGTCGTGTCCTGGCCGTCCGTTGATATGTTCCAGACCCCACTCAAAGGACCGGACCATGCGGTTGTCGTCGGTGGTCCAGCGCCGGTGCTCATACCGCCGAATCGCGTGCTCGTACCAGCTCATCGCCATAACAATTAAGTGTAGCGTATGCTGCTTGGATTCGTTGGGGGGCAGCGCCAGGAGACGAGCTATCAGCAATGAGCCGTCAGCTATCAGCCCGGAGCTAATCCGTAACTTTCCAAACTGCTGGCTGATGGCCAACAACTAAAGCGTGCTCCCGTTAGCCATCCGACACGCTGCACTGCGCCGTACGTTGAGCCCCTGCGCAGCCTGTGGCACATTCAAATCTGTGATCCCGCTCTTTTTCTTTCTCTTCGGCCTGGTCATCGGCAGCTTCCTGAATGTCTGCATCTCCCGCATCCCGGAGAACATGTCCATCGTTTCCCCCGGGTCACGCTGCCCGCGCTGTGAAACGCCGATCAAACCGTACGACAACATTCCCGTTTTTGGCTGGCTCCTGCTTCGCGGGAAATGCCGCACCTGCCATCTTCCGATTTCGCCGATGTACCCCGTCGTCGAATTGCTCACCGGCTGCTTTTTCGTGCTCACGTACTACACGTTTGGCGTCACGTTGCCAACCTTCAAGTTCCTGCTCTTCGGCTGCCTGCTGATCATCTTGATCGTCACGGACATCCGCGTGCGCATGCTGCCCGACGCAGTGAACTGGTTCGGCTTCGGCCTGGCCCTGGCCTTCGCCACGCGCGTTCCGCCCGGCGGCTTTATAGCACTTTGGCCTTATGGCCGTCACCTTCACCCGATCCTTGTCGGCGTTCTGGACGCGCTTCTGGGCGCCGCGTTCGGCAGCCTGCTTCTCTGGGGCGCCGCCACGTTGTACCGGCTGGTTCGAAAACGCGAAGGCATGGGGATGGGCGACGTCAAAATGATGGCGATGGTAGGGGCATTCCTGGGCGTACGAGGGACTTTCCTCACGATTCTGCTCGGCACGCTGCTCGGCAGCGTAATTGGCCTCGGCCTAGTCTTCCTGCTGTTTTTGATCGGCTGGCGACGCAAAGTGGCAGAGCGCGCCAGCCGCAAAGGCCTCGGCAGCGTCAACTCGCTCCGCTGGACGCTGGCGGCACAGTACCAGCTACCTCTTGGCACTTTTTTGGGCATTGCCGCGTTCCTGGTCGTGTACGCACTACCCTGGTTTGGATACTCCATTCTTCCGTTTCGCGCACCATTTCTGCTCTGACGCTTCGGTGGTTATCCTTACGCGCAACCACATACCTGCCGCGGAGGAACGGGGTAAAATAGGATTTGGATGATTCGGTCTTTGTCCTGGGAGCTTCCTGCCCGCTCCGCTGGAGGAACACAGAAATGCGCCTGACCACTCTCTTCCGCCTAGCTGTGATTACGTTGGCACTTGGAGTAGTTCCTTTGGCCACTCCGGCCCAAGACCAGAGCGACGACGTCGCCGCCGCCGCGCGCAAGGCCCGCGAGCAGCAGAAGAACGCACCAAAGCCAAAGAAAGTGCTGACGAACGACGAAATCCCTTCCACCACCCCTAGCACATCCGCGACAGGGACAACGGAGAATAAAGCCGAGGGAGCAGAAGGTGCCGGCCAGGCTGGCAAAGAGAATGCCGATGAGAATAATCCGAAAAGCGAGGCTTACTGGCGCAAGCGTTTTCAGGCCGCGCACGACAAGCTCGCCCAAGCCGAAAAAGATCTCGACATTCTTCAACGCGACCTCGACAAAAACCAAGTTCAGTACTATTCGGACCCACAGAAAGCCATGATGCAGGAGCACGATCGCACGGACCTCAACGAGAAGAGCGCGAAGGTTGATGCCAAAAGGAAGGAAATCGAAGCTCTCAAGCAGCAGCTCAGCGACATGGAAGACGAGTTGCGCAAGGCCGGCGGCGACCCGGGCTGGGCTCGCTGAAGGGAAAGTAATCAGTAATCAGCAATCGCTATTTGTTTCAGCTAATCCGAAATTAGGGGAAAGCCCGGCGAAGACCCGCTAATTGACATAGCCGTCTTCGGGAAGCTCAATTTTCCCATCTTCGAGAATCGCAAGGCCCTCTTCAAGCAGCTCTGTTCCCTTTTGCAGAGCCTTCCAGGCCACCCGCTCCGATTCTTCTGCGACCATTTCCAGGCAGCGCTGCATGGCCTCATTGTCCCCAAGAATTCTCGTGTCGAGCAGAGGCACCATTTTCTCCAGGGCCTTGTCCTGAATCTGCTGGATGGCCATTTCTATCGGCACTTCTTCCAGGCAAAGGTCGCAGGCCATTTCCGCGAGAGACTCTTCGAGGTGAATTTTCCGAATGCGGCCTTTTAGCTCGTTGGTCGCATGCTGAGCTTTTCCCTTATCTGCGAAGGTTCGCGTGTCGTTCATGGCCGAGTCTCCCTTACAGGTGCCCTACCGTATTGGCTGAGACTACGTGCGCGGAGCGCCCGCCACAATGGGAAGTCCGTACCTGTCATTATTCAAATGCACACATTTCCGCAAGCGGTCGTCGCACGCATTTGGATGGTTCTCTCCTCGCGAATCTGTTCTTGACTCTGCGGCCTGCGTTTATTAGGCTCACAGGGATTTGAAGGTGAAGTTCTCCGCATCGCCCGTTCGGTTCGAATCCAGTTTCATACTCCAGGTAGTCGGCCTTTTAATTTCGCTCCAAAGGAGGATCTTGTTGATGAAAAATCTCTCGAAGTACCTTACGGCTTGTGCCTTGGCTGCC
>DASPTY010000154.1:0-6253 GCA_035623175.1 Candidatus Limnocylindrales bacterium
AGCAAGATGACTAGAAAGGGCGGGGTAGTTTTGCGACTCCCGAGAAAGATAGCCAGAAACCCGGCTTCGAGCAATAGGGTCTCCCAGCCGAAGCCGTAGAATGTCTGCCCTACATTGACGAAAGACAGGTAGATGACCCAGAGCACACTCCACGTGGAGACCGAGACCCAGTTACCAAATTTCTCGGAGAATCCAAAAAGGGCGAACAGCGAAAGCGCCAAGCCGGTCCACCCGAACAAATCGAAGGCAAAGTCTTTGGGACACCAGAAAAAAATGCTGGGAGACTCGAAGAAACTCACTGTTTTCACAAATCGCGGGACCGGTAAGAGCCCGTGTTCCCCCAACAGTGGCTTGAACTGGTGTACCACCGCTACAAAAGCTATGAAGTAAACGAGCGCCAAACCTCGCTGCAGAACGAGCCTGGTGAGCCAGTAGCGGTCGCCTCCGCCAACGAGCTTCTTGACTATATTATTCATGGCATTGTTGGCTTCTGAAGCAGACTCAGCTAGCGTTCGAGTTCCCCGAGCCGCGCAGGCCGACAACCTTGGAGACGGTCTATAGTACTCCCGGTAGAGGAGCGACCGCCAAAGAAGACCAGCCATACAGGAGCGGACTGCCGCTACATAGAACGTCAATGCAACAACCCGCTTTGTGGTACACTCCGCGCGGAGTACGCTCACAACTGCTATCGGGAATGGACGAATGAAACTACGTCGGATGGTTGTCTCTGGGTTGTGGATGGGATGGGTTGTTGCGTCGACGTTGGCGAGCGGACAACAAGCGCCGCCGGTGCCGCGGGCGATCACCGTCGATGATGCTTTTCAGGTCAAGGAGGTGGATGATCCGCAGATCAGTCCAGACGGAGCCTGGGTGGCGTACACGGTGGAAACGGCATCACTGAAAGCCGACAAGAGTTACACGCGGGTTTGGATGGTGCCGTCGGCGGCAGGCGAGACGATCGCGATGACGGCGGAGAATGAAACGTCGACGCATCCGCGATGGAGCCCGGATGGAAGGTATCTCGCGTTTTTGTCCGGGCGCAATGACGGCAAGACACAAGTGTATCTGCTCAACCGGCAAGGTGGCGAAGCGCAGAAGATCACCGACACGGTACAGGACGTGGAAGATTTTGCGTGGGCACCCGACGCCAAACGGATGGTGCTGGTGCTGCGGGACCCCAAGCCGGAGGAGATTGAGGAGGCGAAGGAGAAGACGAAGGACGAAGCCGGTGGTGAGGCCGGAGAGAAGAGTGAAGGGTCGAAGAAGAGCAAAACACCGCCGCCCATCGTGGTCGACCGCTATCAGTTTAAGGTGGATGAGGTTGGATACTTGGACCGACGGCGTACGCATTTGTATGTGTTCGACATAGCGACGAAGAAGATGACGCAGGTGACTTCCGGAGATTTTGACGATGAAGAGCCGGCGTGGTCGCCGGACGGGAAGTGGCTGGCGTTCTCGAGCAAGCGAACGCTCCCGGATCCGGACCGGAATTACGATCGCAACATCTTTGTCGTGGCGTCGGACAACACGGACAAGGGCGAGCATCCGACGCAGCTGACGACGAATCCCGGATCGGATGCACAGCCGGCTTGGTCACCGGACGGGAAGTGGATTACGTATGTGACGCAGCTCGATCCGAAGCTGTTTGACTACTCGACGAAGCATGTGGCGGTGTCGCCGGCGACGGGTGGCGAGGCTAAGGTGCTGACCAAGGCGTTGGATCGGATGGCGAGCGACCCGCGATTTTCGCCGGATGGGAACTTCATCTACTTCATCGCAGATGACGACGGAACGCAGAACCTGTGCAAGGTGCCTGCGGCCGGCGGAGAGGTGACCCGGCTGATTGGCGGGCGGCTGATGCTGTACACGTACACCGTGGCGAAAAACGGAGTGGTGGCGGCATCGATTACGACGCCGGAGCGGCCGCCGGAAGTTTTCACAATGGGGGTGGAAGGCGGAGAAGCAAAGCGCATCACGTACGAAAATGATGCACTGATGGCCCAGCTAAAGCTCACGATGCCCGAGTACGTGACTTTCAAGAGCAAAGACGGAACGATGGTTCGTGGATTCTTGTACAAGCCGCTTGATTATGTTCCGGGCAGGAAGTATCCGGCGATATTGCGGCCGCATGGCGGTCCGGTCTGGGCGTACTATGCGGAGTTCACACACCTTGCGCAGTTGTTCGCAGCGAACGGGTATGTGGTGCTGTATCCGAATCCGCGCGGGTCGACGGGACGCGGAGAGGGTTATGCGAAGGCGATTTTTGCGGATTGGGGAGACAAGGATTTTCAGGACGACATGGCGATGGTGGAGTACGCAATCGCACAGGGACTGGTCGATCCGGAGAAGTTAGGAGTGGGCGGGTGGTCGTATGGTGGTATTTCGACGGACTTTATCATCACGCAGACAACGCGCTTCAAGGCGGCGATTTCGGGGGCGGGCGCAACGAAGTTCGATTCGATGTACGGGCATGATCAGTACATATTGGACTATGAGACGGAACTGGGGCGGCCGTGGGAAAAGCGTGCGGTCTGGGACCATGTGTCGATGTACGGGAAGGTGGCGAGCGTGACGACGCCGACGCTGTTCATGGGGGGAGACATTGATTGGAATGTGCCGATCCTGGGCGGCGAGCAGATGTACCAGTCGTTGAAGAGCCTGGGGAAAGAGACGGAATTAGTGGTGTATCCGGGGGAGTATCACGAGTTCAAGACGCCATCGCATTTGAAGGATCGGATGGAGCGGTACCTGGCATGGTACGGGCATTATGTGAAGGCCGATGGAACGCCGGCGCGGCCGGTGGAGAAGACGGCAGAGAAGGAGAAAAAGGGCGGGGAGTAGCCGGGAATTCTGGATTTGGCTGAGCGTCCCAACTCCAACGAATCGCGACAGTTGGAGACATCGCGGTAGATCCAATATCTCATCTCTCTCTTTTTCGCGGGATCTTTGGTCCTGATCGTGGAGGCTATAATGGGCAAACGCATCGGTAGGATGTCTGCGACCAGAGTTTGTCCCTCCGAAATGCAATTGGCTCTTTCCTGATGATGGCGTGGGCGAAGTGTATCTCGCCATCACAGGTCAGGGCGCACTAACTTCGAGCGCGAAGCCAAAATTGGAATCTTCGGCCAGGGTGGCCTCGCTAATCGGTCATTCCCGAAGGGTGGGGAGAGGCAATCTAGGGAAGCGAAATATCAATGGTTGTGGACATCAAGACTTTACGGGAATGGATCGGAAGAACTGAGTCAGTAAGTGACCATGTGACACCAGCACCGATAGCGGCCTTATCAGCCACATTGGATCGGAAGTCCCCGGAGCTGGAACCTGGCGGCCTGCTTCCACCGTTCTGGCATTGGTTATATTTTCTCCCAATTCATCGCCAATCAGAGCTCGACCAAGACGGGCATCTGCAACGCGGTGAATTTCTGCCGCCGGTACCCCTGCCGCGTAGAATGTGGGCGGGCAGCCGCCTAGAGTTTCATAGGCCGCTCAGAGTAGGGGACAGGATTTCGCGGGCCTCTCTAATTTCAGACGTAGCGTACAAAGAAGGACGGAGTGGCCCGCTTGTTTTCGTGACCGTTCGCCACCAGATCAGCAATGCCGGAGGACTGGCCCTGACTGAACACCAGGATCTGGTTTTTCGTGAGAATCCAAAAGCTGGTGATCCGGTGCCAGCCAGCAAAACCCGACCGGCAGACTCCCAATGGGAGCGAGTCATTTGCCCCGACCCCATTCTGCTGTTTCGCTATTCTGCCCTCACTTTCAATGCTCATCGCATCCATTACGATCGTCGTTACGCGGCGGAAGTGGAGGGATATCCGGGCCTGGTCGTTCATGGTCCTTTGATCGCTACGCTTTTGTTAGAGCTGCTTCATCAGAATTACCCGGGTGCAGTCCTGCGTCGCTTTACCTTTCGCTCCATCCGTCCCGTGTTCGATACGGCTGGTTTCTCTGTATGCGGCCGCCTTGCCGCCGGCGAGAAGAACGTGGAGCTTTGGGCGCAAGATAACGAAGGTTGTCTAGCCATGGAGGCGAGTGCAGAACTCGTGTAGGCAAGCTCCGCGTCCGTAATGGGAGAGGCTTCTCTGTGTTAAACGTGAACGATCAGCACCAGGACATTCGGAAAGCAGTGCGAGAATTGTGCGCCGAGTTCCCGAATGAGTACTTTCGCCGAAAAGATGAGGAGCGCGCCTATCCAGACGAATTTGTCATGGCACTCACGAAAGCAGGCTGGTTGGCTGCCTTGATTCCGGAAGAATATGGTGGCGCCAGCCTTGGGTTGACGGAAGCATCGGTCGTTATGGAGGAGATCAATCATTGCGGGGGGAATTCGGGGGCCTGCCACGGCCAGATGTACAACATGGCGACGCTGCTGCAGCATGGATCGGAGGCTCAAAAACGCAAATACCTCCCGAAAATTGCTAGCGGAGAGTTACGCCTCCAGGCGATGGCTGTCACCGAGCCAACCACCGGAACAGATACGACCAAAATCAAAACAACGGCGACGAAGAAGGAGAATCGATACGTAATCAGCGGGCAGAAAGTGTGGGTCTCCCGCGTCCAACATTCTGACCTGATGGTCCTGTTAGCACGAACGACGCCCCTGGCGGAGGTAAAGAAGAAATCAGAGGGCATGTCCATTTTTTTGGTGGACCTCCACCAGGCAATGGGCAAAGGTCTTTCGATTGCCCCGATTCGCAATATGGTGAATCACGAGACTAACGAGCTGTATTTCGACGGTTTGGAAATTCCGGCAGACAGCCTTCTGGGGGAGGAAGGAAAAGGATTCAAATACATCTTGGACGGGCTGAATGCCGAGAGAGCGCTGATCGCAGCCGAGTGCATCGGAGATGGATACTGGTTTATCGAAAAGGTTGTCAAATATACAAGTGAGAGGGTTGTCTTCGGCCGACCCATCGCACAAAACCAAGGAGTGCAATTCCCCATCGCCAAGGCTTACGTGAACCTGGAAGCGGCAAATCTGATGCGGTACAGAGCTTGTGAACTATACGATGCGCAGCAACCCTGCGGTGCGGAGGCGAACATGGCTAAGCTTCTGGCCGCCGATGCTTCCTGGGAAGCCGCCAATGTTTGCCTGCAATTTCACGGCGGGTTCGGTTTTGCTTGCGACTATGACGTGGAGCGCAAGTTCCGCGAGACGCGCCTCTATCAAGTTGCTCCGATTTCAACGAACTTGATCCTGTCCTATGTCGCCGAGCATGTCCTCGGTCTGCCGCGATCATTCTGACGCAAAGTTCTATGCCCCCCCTAGACGACATCACGGTCATTGCCCTTGAGCAGGCTGTCGCTGGTCCCTTCTGCACTCGCCAGTTGGCAGATATGGGCGCGCGCGTGATTAAAATCGAGCGCCCCGGAGTAGGTGACTTTGCACGTTCCTATGACGAACGGGTACGTGGGCTTGCCTCCTATTTTGTCTGGGTGAATCGGTCCAAAGAGAGCCTTACGTTAGATATCAAGCATCCGGCAGCGGCAGGGATTCTAGCGAGGCTGCTCAAGAAAGCCGACGTGTTCCTGCAAAACCTTGCCCCCGGGGCTGCCGCTCGTCTCGGTCTCTCCTATCAAGCTCTGCGTCAATCCCATCCTCGATTGATTGTGTGCGATGTGTCCGGGTACGGTTCGAATGGACCCTATCGTGATAAGAAAGCGTACGACTTGCTGATTCAAAGCGAGTCCGGCTTTTTATCCATTACAGGCACGCCCGATGAACCCGCAAAGGCAGGATGCTCCATCGCCGACATCTCGGCTGCCATGTATGCTTTCAGCAATATCCTGGCTGCGCTACTGCAACGCCAGAAGACGGGCTCTGGCTGCCACGTTGACATTTCGCTCCTGGAAACTATGACAGAGTGGATGAGTTACGCCCTTTATTACGGGTTTGATGGTGCATCGCCGCCACCGCGCAGCGGAGCCGCACACGCGACAATTTATCCTTATGGGCCGTTCCCTACCGCTGATGGCAAAACGATTATGCTTGGCTTGCAAAATGAGCGGGAGTGGGAAGCATTCTGCACCAAGGTTCTCGAGCAGCCCACCCTTGCGACCGACACACGTTTCTCGTCCAACTCGCGGCGGGTGGCCGCCCGCGAGCAGCTAAAGAAAATCATCGTAGACGCATTTTCTCGATTCTCGGCCGAGCAAGCCGTGGAACGTCTCGATGCGGCTGGAATTGCGAATGCTCGTCTGAAGGATGTGCACGACGTTTGGCAACACCCGCAGCTGAAGGCACGATGGACTA
>DASPTY010000155.1:0-13160 GCA_035623175.1 Candidatus Limnocylindrales bacterium
ATTTAGGGAAAGGCCTGAATCAGCGGACGCATCTAGGGCGTTATTTTTCAGAAATTCATCAACCACCTCAGCTTTCACCCGCACAAAATACAGAACCACTTCCGGCGGAAGAACCTCGAGGCTCTCGAGAGAATGAGTGGAATCCACATGCGGCACATAGAAGACCGAGTCGATCTCCAAGGTCGGAGCGATGCTGGCACGCTCCACTTCCGTGCGGGCAGCGGGATCAAGGTAAGCGACGCTCAAAAGGTAGTTATTCTCGAGAATGTCCTGAGTTACACCTAATTCCTCCGCAACGAGCCCCGCGGCAGCGATGCCCCCGCCCTTCCCATTGCCTCGATTCCGCATCTGCTTGAGCGACTGCAAGAGGTGACGTCCCGCAATCTTCTCGCTGCAGGCAATTCCTATGACTCCACAGCCACCCTCTGCTTCGTACTTCCGCAGGGGCTGCTGCGCGCCCGTGGCCAGACACTCCCGCGAGCGAATGAGCCTCTGCGCAATCTCCGCCGGCCCGGTCATTGTGTATCCTTTTTGCCTCGATAAACGAGGAGGTCCTTTCTCCCTCGGAGATCACGGATGTTTTGCAAACCGAGGCGACGCAGAATCGTGCGCAGCTCTAATTGAAAGGACTTATAAAGGTTGCTCAGGCGCGCGGCTCCCCACTGCGGCTCGACGAGTTGTTGGAGTTCCGGGTCCGTCGTGGTCAAACCAAAGGGACATCCCCGGCCGCGCTCGCAATTGCTGCACCGCGTGCACCCCAGTGCCACGAGTTCCGTCGTGCCCAGAATCGCTCCATCGGCACCGAGCGCGATCACCTTGGCAATATCATGAGCCGTGCGGATGCCGCCACTGGCCATAATTACAAGCTCATCGCGGATGCCCTCTTCGAGGAGGTAGCGGTGGACGCGAGGAATCGCCAGTTCGGTAGGCATGGCGATATTTTTCTTGGCAATTTCGGGTGCCGCTCCCGTGCCGCCATAACTTCCATCGATCTGCACGATGTGCGCGCCGGCGTAATAACTCCCCACCGCCACCATGTCGATGTCTGTCGGCGTTGAGACTTTCACGGCTACCAACGCTTCAGGATTAATGGTCTTGACCCAATCGATGTGCTTCTTGTGGTCTTCGACGGAATACACGCTGTGGAAGGGAAAAGGCGAGAACAGGCTCACCCAGGGAACCGATTCGCGCATCTGGGCGACGGTCGCTGTGGCCTTGTCGCCAAGCAAGTGCCCGCCAAGACCCGGTTTTGCACCCTGTGCATACTTAAACTCGAGGATGGGGGCATATTGAATGGTCTCTTCTCTCACGCCAAACATGCCGGTGGCGATTTGCGTGATGACATGTTCTTTGTATTCGACTAGCGATCCCGGATAGCCGCCTTCTCCCGTGCAAGTGAACGTATTCCACTTTTGGGCCGCAATCGCGCGGGCCAACATGACGTTTTCGCTGATTGAGCCGTAGGACATCCCCGCTCCGTAGAATGGAATCGGGATTCGCATCTCACGGTCATATCCTCTGCGGTTGAGGGGGAGAGAAAGATCGATGACGGCCTCGTCCGGGAGCCAATGCTCGGGCGAGAGATACTTCAGATCGAGAACGTCGAACCCTCCTCCGGATTTCCCTGCCCGGTACTCCAAACCGTTGCCCGGCGGCTGGCCCGTCTCGGCCTGCATCCAAGTGGACAAGATCAGGTCCGCTGTCCAGCGCGAGTCACCCATTGCCGGCGGCTTGCCGTATTGCAATCCCGGCCACACATGAAAGCCCCGGCGCAAACACTCCGTGTGTTTCCTTGTAATAAGCTGCTCGATGTTCTCTGCCTTAACTGGCATATCCGGCAATCTCTGAGAAGGCTTCTTTTTCCAAATCTTCTTGGAACATTGCCCTTCCCATCTCGCCGCGCATGCGGCGCACCTCACGCAGGCCCATTGCGCCCGTCACTTCTAAGAGTTGGTCCCGCCAAGAAGCCATAAGATTGATAATTCGTTTGACGCCCCAATCCACCGTCAAACCAGCGGGCAGCTTGAAAGAACTTGTTTCGCGGCGTACGGCCTCACCGACAAATCGTGCCTGCAGCGCCACCAGCAGAGGCGTGTCGAGGCTCACCCCGTCGCAACCGCAGATGATGGCCTTCGGGACGTGCTCAGCGGCAATGATCCCGCCACCGCCCAGAATCGTGACGTCGTCTCGGCATCGTTCCGCCACGAGCGCCTTGTGCGCCTCGCGAAAGAGGTCGATGGCAAATCGTCCGTCCTTCCCCCGCCCATGGTAGTTGGCCAGAAGGTGGAACACCCGAACACCGGAGGCAACCGCCTGCAAAAGTGCCTTGGTTGAGGGCAACTCCATTCGCAAGCACACGATGCTCCCCGGAAACCCTCTCTGAACCTGTTCGAGGAGCTGTGGATCCCACTCGGCGAGTTCCAGCATGGCTGGCTCAAAGTGCAAGTCTTCCAGGGGCGCTGCCTGTGCGCTTGTGATCAGGGGAACAATGTGGCGTCCCTGCACGACAGTTTTCCGCAACGACTCGATGGGCGCTACGACAAGGGTTTCTGCGGCTTCGGCTGCGCTTGCAAGAATCCTTACAATTGTGTCTGTCAGCAGCGGATCCGGTGGAACATCGAAGACAACTGGAATGGGTATTGAGAATACTTGCAGCGGTTCGCTGCTCAGTTGTCCTTCGCTGAATGCCAGACACGACGGCTTTTTGCCAATATCAATGACGGTCGAAATGAATTCTCGCCCATGAATGCCGTCTCGGGTGGGCCGCACGATTTCCGACATGTCTGTCCACATGCTGTCCCAGCCGGCGCCACCAAACAATCCACGATAACCGGCCCCTTTTACCGGAATCTTGCCAGAGCGTGCTTCATAGCCGATCGTTTCCACGCGATCGGGAGTGAAATAGGAATCGCCCAGACGAGAACGGGCGGGGTTAGGCAAAATCTGCACAAACTCGGGATATTGCGTGGTGCAGCGCAGACACCCGACGCACAACTGTTCCCGAGGGGCAAAGCCTCCCACTGGCCCGGAGAAGACTCCGTACAGGCACGGCCGATTGAGGATAATTGTCCTGTTGCCCCGGTAGTGGACGAATTCCTTGAGCAAGAATTCAGCAAGGCCAGGCTTGCTGACTCTTACAAGAAAGTGACTCGGGAGCGAAGCAACGTCAGGGGCGGAGTCAGTCTGAAGATGATACCGATGATACACGTCTTAACTGGCACTTTACTCCAATCGGCACTGAACCGCACTCTCGTTTTGTCGGAAGATCAGGCAGCGTCGAGAAATGTCCAAGCATCGGCGGGCCTGTGGGCAGAGAGCTATCTTCCGCGCTGATATTGCGGCACAGAACCACAAATGCAGCATTCGACCTTAATACTTTGACGTTTGTTGCAGCCTTCGTCCGAGGCAGCACAACGGAGATTCCCGGCCGAGTCCCGCCCGAGCCGGATAAACTCCCACTACTTGGTTCAGGTTTGGCCAGACTCGGATGACTGAGAAGAAAAGTACAGTCGTCGGGGGCAGATGTAGCGGCTCTCGCAAATTCTGGGCCGTAACGATCCGTGAGCTCGTCCACTGATGAGCATCCTGTGTTGCGCCCAAAAAGGTCAGTCAACTTCACCCAATCCACGGAATTACCGCCCAGCCTGGAATGCCGACGGCGCCCTCTATTCGTCATCTTAGCCACTGATTACTCTTCGACAATTTTCTATTGCTTGCAGCTCGGCAGGTTCCCTAATCCAGGAGAAGATGGAGGCAAGCTGCTGCAGGTGAGGCGGAGCGTACGTTGACGAAACCGAGGCATCGTGTCCCAATTCCGGTGGCTGCGGTGCTCTTGGTAGTCGGGCAGCTTTTTCTTTTCTCGCCCCGGTTCGATAAAAGCACCGCTTCGCTTTGGGGCGACCTGATATTAGCCGCCGCGGCTCTACTTGCTGCGGTTGCCTGCTGGTTCGCCTCGCGCACCGCCGGTCCCTTCAGTAAACGCGTCTGGCGCCTGGTTGCTCTCTCCCTATTGCTCCGATTTGTCCACGAAGCTGTCGCCACCTACTACTTCGACTTTTTGCACGCCTCGGTCCACACCATCTGGCCCAGCGACGTCCTCATCTTCTTCTGGGCCGTTCCCGCCATCATGACCCTGTTCCTGACTCCTCGGGACCTTGACACTGGATCCCCTTGGCTGCGCATCTGCGATTTCTTGCAAGTCTGCACCCTGGCGCTTGCTCTCGAACTGTCGGCCATTTACGTTCCTTCCCGCTGGCTCATCGGGGCCCAAGCAATGGAGAATCGCGCCTTCCGCGTCGGGGTCATCTTCTTTGGTCTCCTCGCGGTTAGCTTCCTCGCGAGAGGGTTTATCACTTCCTTCGGCACGGTTCGCAGACTGTTTCAACGACTCGCCGTTTTCTTTGTCGGATACGGGTTTGCGACCAACATAAGCCTCTATTCCTGGTTGACCGGCAGCCACGAGCATTTCAGATTGCTGGGTCTGTTGGAGAGCGTCACATATGGCCTCCTTTCAGTTCTGGCGGCAACCTGGAATGACTCCGAGAAGTATCTTCTGGAAAATGCTTCCCCTCCGTCCCGCCGCGTTGAACTTTTGGCTCAATATTCTCCTCTGCTCATCCCCGCAATCACGTTCCCGGTCCTCCTCGGCATTGCCCGGGAACAATTTCTTTGGACCCTCTTCCTCGTGACCATCTCCTTTGCCGCTGCCAGTGGTCGCTTCGCTCTGCTTCACCAGCAGTTGTTGGTCAAGTCGCGAGCACTGCAGGACAGTCTCTCAGCTCTGAAGCTGTCCCAAGAAAGACTCAGGATTCACATCGAGGGCACTCCTCTGGCTGTCGTGGAGTGGGATCTCGAGGCCCGCGTCACCGCCTGGAATCCTTCTGCGGAGAGCGTCTTCGGTTACAGCCGCTCGGAAGCGTTGGGACAGCAGCTCGATTTTATTGTCCCGTTCCAGTTCCACCACCGGGCGAACCAGACCTGGCACGAGTTGCTGGCGCGCAAAGGCGGCAGCCGCAGCACCGGCCAAAACCTCACCAAAGACGGGCGCGTCATTACCTGCGAGTGGTCTAACACTTTGCTGGTTGATGAAGCCGGGCGCATCCTCGGAGTTGCCTCCTTCGTTCAGGACGTCACTGAGCGCATCGCTCTCGAAGCGAAATTCCGCCAGGCGCAGAAGATGGAGGCAATCGGACGCCTGGCCGGCGGCGTGGCGCATGATTTCAACAATCTGCTCACCATCATCAACGGATACAGCGCCATGCAACTTGAGCGCACTGCCCCGTCCGATTCCGTGCATCATGAAGCGGAACAAATCAAGCAGGCGGGGGACCGCGCCGCTGCCCTGACTCGCCAGCTTCTCGCCTTCAGCCGCCACCAGGTCTTACAGCCTCAGCAGGTGAACCTCAACGATATCGTCCGCAACATCGACAAAATGTTGCGGCGTCTTATTGGTGAGGATGTCGAAGTCTTGACCGTGCTGGCCCCCGATCTCGGCACCGTCAACGTCGATCCCGGACAAGTGGACCAGGTCCTCATGAACGTGGTCGTGAACGCGCGTGACGCCATGCCCGACGGCGGCAAGCTCACTATCCAAACTGAAAACGTCGAGCTGGACTCTGACTATGTCGGCAAACACGAGTATGCCAAGCCGGGGAGCTTCATCCTTCTCTCCGTTAGCGACAGCGGTATTGGCATGGACGCGGAAACCCGCGCACGCATCTTCGAACCATTCTTCACTACCAAGGAACCCGGCAAAGGTACCGGCCTCGGCATGCCCATGGTCTACGGCATCGTCAAGCAAAGCGGCGGACACATCGAGGTCGACAGCGAACTCAGCCACGGCACGACTGTAAAGATCTACTTGCCTCGTGTTGACGTGCCCGTGGCGGAAGTCAAGCCGGCCGTCGAGCGTTCTGACCACTTGGGCGGTTCGGAGAGAATTCTTTTAGTGGAAGACGACGTCCAACTCAGGGAACTGGTGACTGAGATCCTCACGGCCCGTGGATACGATGTCGAGGTCATCGACAACATTGAGCAATTGGACTCTGTTCTCCAACGGATTGCAGCGTGCAAACTCTTGTTGACGGACGTTGTGATGCCCAAAATGAGCGGTCCGGAGGTTGCCAAGCGCCTCTCACAACACTGGCCAGGGATCAAGGTTCTCTACATGTCTGGCTACACCACCGACGCCATCGTCCACCGCGGCGTGCTCGACTCCGGCCTTTTCTTCCTGCAAAAACCCTTTACTCCCGCCACTCTCGCCGCCAAAGTCCGCGAAGTCCTCGACTCACCCCGATCCTAGCCGCAATTCAGCACGGCAAAGTGAGCCCCAACTCTTCGATCTCTCGACAGTTGCTTGAATAAGGATTGGAATCTTGGGCAACCCCATTTGGTCTGTCAGCGCGGCACCTCCTAAAACGTATTAAACTGGGCAAAAGGCATGTTCCGCCCAATGCAAATCCCAGTCCGCGACCGGTTGGTCCTCGCTGGCCTTGGAGCGATTCTCCTGCTGCACCTGGGGGTGCTGGGTACATCCCACGCGGCAACGGAATCTCCAACGGCTTCCGTGATCTTGCAGGCTATTTCCATGTTCCTGGCGGCGCTTTTCGCGGCACTCGCGGCGGCACGCTCGCGGGATTTTACGCGGAATTTCTGGATACTCGTGTCCGCCGGGTTTGTGATGATGCTGGTGGGACTTCTGCGCTGGCAATTCGCAGCAGTGGAAGAGTTCGAACTATTCAGCCTTTTGTATCTGTTCCATATGGTGCCCTTTGGGCTGGCCCTGCTGCTCAATGACCGTCCGCGAATGGACAGGACCCTCAACTGGCCGATGATTCTGGATTATCTGCAGATTCTGCTGATGGTCGCAATCTTGTATACCGGCTTTATCTACCTACCGAGCCGCGGAGCCACCGAGGATCAGCTCGGAGCACTGAAGCGCTACTTTGCTTTTCTGCTCGTATCGCGGAACGTGGTGGTGACGGGTGGGTATTGGGCGCGGGCGCTGCTGGCAGGTTCGCGGCGAGAATTATTGGCCTTCCGCACCATGGCGATTTACCTTTCCGTTTACACGGCGGTATCAGCCGTGGGCCAATACGTGTTCCTTTCGGTGCATCCGTGGCCTGTCTGGCTGGACTTGAATGGCAGTGTGCCGATGTTGGTGGCAGCCTGGTTGTTTTCGCAATGGCAGGATTTGCCCTCGGAACAGCAGCGGCGTCTCCCAGGATTCCGCGCGGTCCTGGCATTGCATCTGATTCCTGCCATTCTACCGGTCGTGGTGGCGGCACTGGCCACCTCGCTGGCGAAGACAGAACCGCGTCTGGCGTGGCTGGCCGTAGGTCTGTCGCTGGCCATCTTCGCGGCGCGGCTGTTGGCCACCACGTACTCTGAACAGCGCGCCCAGCGGGCCGTGGCCACGAGCGAGGCCCTTCTCCGGCAGTTCATCAAAAACACCCCGGCTGCAGTCGCTATGTTCGATCCGGAGATGCGCTACCTGCAACACAGCGAGCGCTGGTTGACGGACTACCACCTCGATGGCCAGCAGATTATTGGCCGGTCACTTTACGCCGTCCTTCCGGACTTGCCTGAACACTGGAAGGAAGCATGTCGCGGGGCACTCGCGGGAGCCGTAGTGCGTTGCGAGGAAGACCAGTTTTCGCGCGCCGACGGAAGCGCCGAGTGGCTGCAATGGGAAGCCCGTCCCTGGCACCAAGCGGATGGCAAAACCGGCGGCGTGATCATGTTTACTCAGGTCATCACCGAGCGCAAGAAAGCTGAGGACCGCTTGCGCGATTTTTCCGGAAGAATCCTGCACATGCAGGACGAGGAGCGGCGCCGCGTCGCCCGCGAGTTGCACGATACCACCGGACAGAGCCTGGCTGGCCTGGCCATGAACCTCTCTGCCCTGAGCAAATCCGCTCAAGAATGGGCGCCGAAAGAGCGTGAAATTCTGGAAGGTTGTCGCGAGACTGCCAACGGAATTTGGAGCGAGCTGCGCACCATGTCATACCTCTTGCACCCGCCGCTACTCGACGAAATAGGACTCGTGGCGGCGCTCGAGTGGTTGGCGCAGGGTTTCTCTCAACGGAGCGGCATTCGCGTTGCAGTTGATCTTCCACGTAAACTCGCGCGTCTTCCACATGAAGTCGAGTTGGCTTTGTTCCGTGTCGCCCAGGAGGCTCTGACCAACGTGCATCGCCACTCGGGAAGCACAACCGCGACTTTACGATTGAAATGGACGACCGGGAAGAGCATAACTTTGGAGATCGAAGACGAAGGCTTGGGCGTACCCAGCACTTTGGATGGTGCTGTCGGCTTGGTAGAGCAATTTGGCGTGGGGATTGCCGGGATGTGCGAGCGAGTCCGCCAACTCGGCGGTGAACTTCTGATCCGCTCCAAGCAGCACGGCGGGACGCTCGTCCAAGCGGTGGTGCCGCTCGAAAAGGAGGTTACCGGTGAAGTTGCAAGTCCTCATCGCTGACGACCATACTATCGTCCGCAAGGGCTTGCGCGCGCTGGTTGAATCCCAGCCCGATTGGGAAGTGTGCGCCGAAGCTACCAACGGCAGAGAGGCGGTCGAGAAGGCCATCGCCACGCGCCCCAATGTGGTCGTACTCGATTTCGGAATGCCTGAAATGGATGGATTGACCGCCACGCGCAAAATCCACGAAGCTCTCCCCGGCACGGAGGTGCTCATCCTCACCCAGCATGACGCTGACGCCGTGATCCGCCAGGTTCTTCGAGCGGGTGCCCGTGGATATATCCTCAAAACCGATGCCGGAGAGGAACTGGTCCAGGCCGTCACAGCGCTCAAGAATCACAAACCCTTCTTTACGCGCAGGATCTCCGAAGCCATGCTCGCGACCTACCTCGAGGTTGACCCCATTGCCCGAGAGGACGAAATCCCTGCTCTGACTCCCCGTGAGCGCGAAATCGTCAAGTTGGTGGCCGAAGGCAAGAGCAATAAAGAAGTCGCAGACGTCCTGAACATCAGTGTCAAAACGGCGGAAACGCATCGCGCTAACATTATGCATAAGCTGAACTTAGGCTCTTTGAGCGAACTCATCCTCTACGCGGTCCGCAATCACCTAATCGAACTATAAGGCCATCCCTACACAGAACCCCCAATCGACCTACACAGAACCCTTATGCACCCTAAGTAATCGGCAGAATAGCCGGACCCCTCCTCCAAATCTAAAGTGGGACGATGGATCCTGAGAATCAACCGTGTACACGTGTACGCGGCAAACCCATACGGGCGCTTGTCGTGGACGACAATTTCGACATCGCGCACCTCATGGCGGACATCCTCGGCAAAGTAACAGACGTCGATGTTGTGGCCATCGCCCTCGGCGGCGAACCTGGTTTGGAACTTGCCACTTCCTGCCAAGTCGACCTCGTGCTCACGGACATGGAGATGCCCGGCGTCAACGGACTTCGCTTAGCCTCTCTCCTTCGCGAACGATTCCCGGGTATCTGCATCATCTTGACCACTGCACACAGCACCGATTGGAGAGAGCCTGCTCTTGCGGCTGGCGCAGACTCCTTCATACCCAAGCCTGATCTGGTCAATCGACTCGCTGACGAGATCGGACGACTCCGCAAGGAAGGTTTATTGGGCACTCGAACAAAAGATCGAGGAGGAGATCGCACCTTCCGCAGTTATTTGGGAGGTCGGCCGGGCACTCCCCCGCACCCAAGAAGATGAGACCCCGATCCACCGTCGAGCGACGACTTAACTTTCGAGTCCCCACACCACAGGGGCTGCTGGTCTCCTGGAATTCAGGCGACCGCAAAGTTGACGCATTTGCGGAAGACTTCAGCATCTCCGGTGCTTTCATTGCGTCGCAACATACCCTGCCCGTGGGAACCAGACTCACGCTATTGCTTTCCTTGCCGGAAGGCAAAATCCACGTTCAGGCCATCGTCAGGAATCTCAGGCCGAAACGCGGGATGGGTGTGGAGTTTGTTTCTATGGGCGGAAAGGAATTCGATCTCGTTCTCACGGCTTTTAAGCGTCTCAACCCAGCTTCACCACAGAGGTCAAGTCATGAACGGTCCAAAGCCTCAGGCCAGTGAGTCATCTCTATCGGCCCGTTTGCAGGCGGCCACCATCGAATTGCACGAATTAGAACACATGCTCAGGTCCGGCGATTTCGACCCGCATTTCCTACGCGACTTTCGAGCAGCAATCGATCATGTTCGCACCACTGCCTGGGCTGTCCAGCAGTGGATCGGCCTGCGCGAACAGAGCAGCAACGCCTACGCGGTCTTGCCCGTGTTGTCGGCGGAACGCGTCCGCCGCTCCACTCAGCTGGTGAAGGACCTGCTCCTTGACCTCGAGACCAACGAAATCGGAATTGAGACCGAAGGGTTGAAAGAGCTCTTTGTCGCCTTGGATAGCTTGCATCAGTGCTTGGCTCTTTTGTGCAAAGGAAAAAGATAGTTGGAACTTCATCTGCGTCAAGGGGGAGCAGTCATTGGCGAGTCTTGTCTGAAGCGACTAAGCGTTGGTATCCAGGAACATAGGAGGAGCGCAATGCCCACCCGCCCCATTCCCGAGCGCCGGCACTCGAAGCGAGCAGCCCTGAAAGACCGCGCCGGTTTGATCGTTAAGCGCGGACGACAAGTGCATAGGATTCCATGCCTCATCCTCGATCACTCGCAGGACGGTTTCAGGATAGGAGGTACCTTTCACCTCAAACGGGGAGAATATGTCGAACTGATCTTGGACGAACTTAACTCCGATACGGTGGAGTGCCGTGTGATTTGGGTGGGCGCTCCTGCGTCCAAGCAAGCAGGCGAGGCGGGGCTGCGAATTAAATTTGGCGCTGCCCATTAAATGGCCTATCCTCACGCGCCCGTCCCACTCCATCTCTTCCCGGGCTACCCGAGGCGCTCAAGCAGAGCTAGGATTCCGTAAGCACTGCCTAAACTCCTGCCACCGTAGGCAACTTACGGCACTGGGAGGGGGGAGAAGCCAGATCCTCCCCCTTCTCGCGCTACTATCTTGCGGCAGGTTAATTCTCGGTTATGCAATTCGATTGCCGGGTGTTGAAAACTTCCTGCGTCGGGAAATCGGGTGCGCCGTGAAAAGTTGATGGTCCACAGCGGGAGGTAAGCCCGCCCCGGGACTGGTTCGTTCCAGCGGCACGCTGTGATCCGGAGTTGAAACGTTTTTACCGCTGCAAATTGGTGCAGAAAGGACTGAGGAAAACACATGTGGCGGTGGCACGCAAACTGAGGATCCGACCGTGGATCATGTTGCGGGGCGAAGTTCATTGTGAACAGTTCTGTCGCCGCGGACAGAAGGAACACAACCGTGCAGCCTGAGCGGAGATGCCAGACGCGCTATCCGTAGAAGTGCCACAGGTGAATTTTCGGTTCGGATTGCAACGCAAATCGCTGCCGATTGGGAGATGGTCCAGGCCGGACCTGTTTGAAAGCAGTAAGAAACAAAGAGGTGATGGCACGAGTTGACTCTAGCCAACTGGCCGCATTGGCGATGTGATCAAAGGGACTCCACGAGAACTCCGAGCAAAGAGAGATAGCTCATCACGGATCAGCCTGCTCAACCCCGCAGATGATTGAGTCCGGGCCGACCTTGGCCTCGGACAGTACAAGGAACGGCGCACAGCCCTATCCTCAGAAAGTTGGCAGCATGAGCTGTCCCCCACGAGGTGAACTAATTGGCCCAACATCTTATCTGTATCTGCAGCAAGTACCGTAGCCAACTTTACGCCGTTTTTCGAGGAGTCGGTCGAACCGTAATCGGGTACTGGATTGACGGTGCCCAAAACTCATTGTCACTAGGAGAATGCCCCGGTACCCCAAAACGTCTCGCTGCTTCAAGCAAGCAATACACAACATGTGCGCCTTCTGGGATTGCCCAAGCCGGCTCTGTGATTCTTGCGGCGCCCCGAAGTGACTAACCCACTCTCCCTTGTTTTCATGAGTACCTAAGTTGGCTTGTGCTAGGACTAGCTGTTTTTTTCAGACTAGCTACTACCACTCATCGGGCCACGTCGATCTCACCAGCAGCGTTTAACAGACTGACGCTAGCGCTCTGGGTCCTGTCCGCCGCAGACTGCCGACGACCTCGCAAGCCTTGCTGAATTCGCCTGCTCTCGGAAGAGGAAAAGTACATGGTTCGCTGCTCGACCGCCAGCAATTCACTGTGAGACCACTTCGCCCTCATGAGGCCGAAGGGCGAATGTGAATTCGTGGACAACAGCAAGTGGCCTAGTTCATGGGAGATCACCGTTCCCAAAAGTACCTGCCGAGTCAGTTGTTCTTTCGCCGCAGCCTCCTTCACCAGATCCGAGAAGATCCATGCAACGAACCCATAGCCGCCATCTTCGCTTTCGAGCGCGACACCGAACCTGTCTGCCCCCAACTGGAAGCGAGCGGACATGGATTTCGGCAACAGGTTCAGCACCAGCTCTGTGGGACCATACGGAGTGTCGCACGCAGCATCCTTCGCAGGGAGGTCTCCGGCTGAGCATTCGATCCAGACCGCTTCCACACCCGCCTCATGCAGAATGCCATCCGCGATCCCTTCGGCACTCACCAGATCGCGAGAGTCAACTTGCGCGTAATTGTGAACTCGGATTCTGATCTGTTTGTCCGCATCGGTTCCGGCTTTATTAGAAGGGTGCTTAGCGCCGGAAGCGCTCATCACAAGCATCAAGCTCAACGTCAAGCTGCCTGCTAGTTTCCTTTTCATCGTCCTCACCTCCGGGCATCGCGCCGTGAGGACGAAGTTGGGCTAAGTGGGAGAGTGCCTCCATGCAGGCGGGGTCATATCCGCGTCATATTCATCTCAAAGTGCTAGCCAGCTTGTTTTCAATAGTTTAGGAACGGCTTAATCGTGGCATCGGGGTTCGTTTCGCGCGTACAGGAAAGCTCAAGGCGACCATGCAGTTCACTTCCCCGGAAAGCGAAATGGTAGACTCTCACCTTGTCGGAGGGTGGGCCGTGCCAGAAGGAAAGGGGTCCCGAGGACTAGTCCGCTTTGAAGGATTCGAGTTCGACCTTCGTTCTGGCGAACTGCGTTCGAACACGGGCAAGGTCGTCCGCCTGCCTGAGCAGCCATTTCAAATCCTCGTCATGTTGCTGGAGCATCCGCGCGAGGTCGTAGGGCGGGACGAACTTCGCCAACG
>DASPTY010000156.1:0-12221 GCA_035623175.1 Candidatus Limnocylindrales bacterium
CAGTCCCCGGAAAGCCGTGGAAGGTGTTTCTCATTTCGAGAGATGGCGGGGACCCGCAAGCGGTAACCGCCGATGAATTCACGGAAACCGATCCCACCTGGTCGGCAGATGGCAAAGCACTCGCTTTCGGGCACTTTGACCCTTTGCACGCGGACAAGACGTTTATCGAGTTGTTTAACATCGCGACTCACCAGATTTCAGAACTTCCGGGTTCCCAGCAAATCTTTGCACCCCGTTGGTCGCCGGACGGCCGCTACATAATTGCGTTGTCTCACCGCAGCGACAGGCTGATGCTCTACGATGTCAAAAATGAAAAATGGCGGCAGGCGGACGTCAACCCGCAATTTGGTTATGGCTACCTTTCCTGGTCTCGCGATAGTGCGTACGTGTACTTCGATACTGCGTCGGCTGAGGGCAGCGGATATTATCGGCTGCGTATCAGTGACTCGAAATTGGAAAAGGTCTCTGACTTTAGGAATATCCGGCTATTTGTCTCCGATCCGCTCCTCGGCACTTGGACTGGGCTCGGACCAGACGACACGCCTCTGCTTCCACGCGACATCAGCACACAAGAAATTTACGCCCTCGACCTGGAGCTGCCGTAATCAGCACGCTTCTCCAAGCGGCGCTTGCTACGCCTTTCGTGCCAAGTGAATTCCCTAGAGTTGTTGGTCAACTGCAACCCCCCAATCTCAAATGGACCCAATAGCCCGGCTCGAATGCGCATGCCCTTCGGACCATTTCCTGATACATTGAGATAATTGATTCCCGCTATTGGGGGCCATGGACTTGCGCAAGGTCCTGAACTACCGCAGAATAGTCTGTATTGAAACGTTTCAATAAGGATCAAGCCTCTGACAAAACCTACCAAACCCAAGCAAACGCGCGCCCGGACAGAAGCCGACCGCCCCGCGGCGCACACTCTGGCTGAGATCTATTCCCAGCCGCACATCTGGGAAGAGACCAGCAAGCAACTGCTTGAATCCGGTGCTCTGGAACGCCTCGCCGGCATCTTCTCGCCACGTAGTCCTTGGCTCTTCGTAGGTTGCGGTTCCAGCTACTATCTCTCGCGTCTAATCGCCGCTCTTTGGACAAAACATTTTTACATCCCCGCCACCGGCGTCCCCGCCTCCGAAATTCTCTTTTCCCCGGAAGAGACTTTGCGTCGCATTGGCGCGGAGCAGATTGTGTTGATGTCGCGTTCGGGAGAGACCACCGAGGTGCTGCGCGTCGCGGAATTGCTGCAGTCGCACAAAACTGTGGAAACGCTTGGCGTGACCTGCAATCCGCAAAGCGTTCTCGATAAGCTTTGCACGCACACGTTCAAACTGCAATGGGCCGACGAGCAGAGCACGGTAATGACGCGCTCGTTCACCGCGATTCTGCTTGCCTTCCAGCGGCTCGGCCTTCAGTTCGTCGACGACCTGTATCTTTTGTCCGCGCTTGACTCACTGCCGCCCAAGGGCCAGGACTGGTTCGACGCGAACGCGCGCAAGATTCAGGAATTCGCAAAGAAGCGTAAATTCTCGGCGTACATTTTTCTCGCCCAGGGAGTGCATTATTGGCTGGCGCAAGAAGCGGGACTCAAGTTGACGGAGATGTCGTCCTCGTTCGCACAGGTTTATCACTCGCTGGAATTCCGCCACGGGCCGCGCTCGATTGCGGGGCCGGACACGCTCATCACTTTCTACATGAGCGACGCCGCGAAAGAAGCCGAAACTACACTGCTCCGCGAACTGAAGGAAATTGGCGCTGCCACGTGCGTTGTCGTCAACCGCGCCACCCCGGAGTTGCAGCAGTACAGCGACCTGCTCGTTGAACTGGCGCTGGACGGCCCCGAATTTGCCCGCTACGCGGTCGGCGCAATCCCCGCTCATCTCTTGGGAACCGCCGTGGGCCTGCAAAAAGGTCTTAACCCGGATGCACCAAGAAATCTCACTCGCGCCGTCGTCCTCTCCGGTCATCACGGACGCCGCGCTGCAAGAAGGAGAGGCATTTGAGCACCGAGGCAGGTATCAACGTTGCCGCGGCGCCACGTCTGCGCCGCTCGCTGACTCTTCGCGATTTAATCCTCTACGGAATCATTGTCATTCAACCGGTTGCGCCCATGTCTGTCTTTGGGGTCCTGAACGACCGAGGGCGCGGCCATGTTGTCACGGCAATTCTGATCGCCATGGTAGCGATGCTCTTCACAGGCATCAGTTATGGCCGAATGGCCCGCGCCTACCCTAGTGCGGGGTCCGCGTTTACCTACGTTGCGCAGGAAGTGAATCCGGCAATGGGCTACATCACGGGTTGGAGCATGGTGATGGATTACATGCTGAACCCGCTCATCTGCACGGTGTGGTGCGCAGTCCAGGCCGCCCAGTTTGCTCCGGGCGTCCCAGCGTGGATCTGGAAAGTGTTCTTCGCGGTAGTTTTCACCCTGTTGAACGTTCGCGGGGTCAAGACCTCGGCGCGCATCAACTCCGGCATGGCGATTGCCATGGGTGCGGTCGTGATGGTCATCTTCGTGGTTGCAGCGCGCTTCATATTTGGACAGCCCCACGGCGACCCGATCTATTTCACACGCCCGTTCTACGATCCGGAACGATTCAGCTACGGAGGACTGTTCGGGTGCACGTCGATTGCCGTGCTTACTTACATCGGATTTGACGGTATATCGACGCTCTCCGAGGAGGCAGAGAATCCTCGTCGGAACATTCTTCTGGCAACGGTACTGACTTGCGTGGTCATCGGCCTCCTCTCGGCCGTGGAAGTTTACATCGCGCAATTGGTTTGGCCCGCTGGGCAGCCCTTTGCCAATGTCGATACCGCCTACGTCGAAGTAATGAAAAAGCTCTGGCCCTCGTTAGCAGTCTTCGGTAAAACCATCGCGCCACTCTCTGTCCTGGTTGGAGGAACATTACTCCTGGCGAATTTTGGGTCCGGAATGGGAGCGCAACTCGGCGCCGCGCGCTTGCTCTATGGCATGGGGCGAAGCAACGCACTGCCGAAGTCCTTCTTTGGCGCCGTGGACCCCAAGCACCACATTCCTCGGAACAACGTGTTCGTCGTCGGCGCGGTGGCTCTGGTGGGGGCCTTCCTGCTGGAGATCGTCGCGGGTTTTCGGCTCTATTTATCGGGTTCTGGGCTGACCCTCGAGGCCGTGAAGAATATTCTGAATGGGGGCGCCGCTTATGGCCTCGGCGCGGAAATGCTCAATTTCGGTGCGCTGATTGCCTTCATGGGCGTGAATGTCGCTGCGTTCCTCCGCTACTTCGTGCGTTCCAGCGAGAAAAAACTCGGCTTCTTAATTCCGCCTGTCTTGGGGTTCGTGATCTGCTTCGGACTTTGGATCAACCTGAGCAAGCCTGCGATCATCGTGGGTTCGATCTGGATGGCGGCCGGCATCGCTTTCGGCATCTGGAAGACACGCGGGTTCCGCGAGCCGTTGTCCTTTGAGCTTCCACCCGAGGAGTGATCCCGCCAGGGTTTCGCGTTGAATTTAGGCCGATCTTGGCCGAAGATGAGCACGCGAGGGGCTTTTCATGAAGAAGACCGGCGCTAAGCGTGGGCTTGTCACCATGCGGGACGTGGCTCACGCCACTGGTTTCTCACCTGCCACCGTTTCCATCGTTCTCAACAACGCGCCGCTGGCTCGCTACATTGCACCCACGACCCGCCAGCGCATCGAAGAAACCGCCAAACGTTTGGGTTACCGCCCCAACGCCATGGCGCGCTTCTTGCGCAGCAAGCGCAGCCAGAGCATCGGCGTCATGCTCTTCGACGTGACCGACCCATTCTGCACGCCCATCCTCCGCGGCATCGAAAATGCGCTTTATCCTCTGAGTTATCTGCCGATCTTTGCCGATGCGCACAACCAGCGCGAACGCTTCGAGCGTTACCTGGAAATGCTGCTGGAGCGGCACGTGGACGGTCTGATCGTCGTGGCAAACTGGCTGTTTGTTGACATTCACGTCCTGGCCGACCTAAACAAACGCGAAATTCCCACAGCCACGATTGGCTGGGAAATCCCCGGCAACCGCGTCAGCTCGGTCATGGTGGACAACGAAGCCGGCGGCCGCCTGGCCCTCGAACATCTTTATCAGCGCGGCCACCGCCGCATCGCCATCATCCGCGGTCCGAAGCGCTTAATTGACAGCGCCCCTAGGTGGCGCGGCATCCAGAAGTTCGCGCAATCGGTCAGGCTGGATCTCGACCCCAACCTGATGCTCCAGCTTCCCGAAGTTTTCGACGCCAACGCCAGCTTTGAGCAGGGTTACCGCCTAACCGAAGAGTTGCTGCAAAGCAAGAAGAAGTTCACCGCATTGCTGGCCTTCGACGATCTGACCGCTTTGGGTGCCATCCGTGCGCTGGCCAAGGCGGGCATCAGCGTTCCGGAGCAGTGCTCCGTCACGGGTTTCGATGACGTCGCTATTTCTTCACTTTCCGCGCCTTCGCTCACCACGGTCCGGCAGCCCCTCGAAACCATGGGCGGCGCGGCGGTGAGCATGGTGATGGATGCCATCAAGGCGAGTCACGAGAATCAGGAATGGCCCGCAGTCTCCCAAAAACTCCATCCGGAACTGGTGATTCGCGATTCCACACGAAGCAATTGACCCAAAGAGAGTTCAAGAATAAGGGCGCTCGGAAAGCAATTCCGCAGCGCCCTGTGTTTCCCATTCCTTGTGTTTGTTTTAGGCACCCGGCGGCAAGAACACGGCAGCAGGCGCGAAAAACTCAACGTCGGGAAGTTCCGTCTTCACTTTCATCGGCTGATACTTTCCCTTGGGCCCTCCCGAGCCCGCGAAAGTTACCAAGTACTGGTTGCTGAGGTGGGCCGCGATTTCTTCCAAGTAAGGTTTGATTGTCACCGGCGCGCCGCCACCGAGAAAGTACGCCTCCGCTCCAGTGTCTTGCGAGAGTTTGTCTACGTTCATCTGAGCGGTGTTCACCAGGTAGAACGCGCGCCCGCGGTGTCCGGAACTCGGATAATAGATGGACCAGATGTTGGTGTTCTGCCGCTCGGCTTGGCTAATCAGTGCGTCAAGATCGGGCGAATACGGGCCGAACCCAAAGCCTCGGAAATAATCGATACCCGACGTGATCAGCAGGATGGAACGGCGCGGCCCGGTTTTAGGCCAGCGCTTAAGCATGTCGCTCGTCCCCAGGTACGGACTGGAACCCAAAGCGCCTATGCCCAACGGCAGACGAAGAGCTTTCGCCGCCAATTCATGATTGGGAGTGAAATCCTGCGCGATCATCGCGGTATTGTTCTGAAGATAACCGACGGCAACGGAGGTAGCCACGGGTTGACCCATGATGAATTCCTTCAGGGAATCCCACTGCGCCCCGGCCCCGGGATCGATGGAATCGTCGATCAGAATCGCCAGGTAGAGCTGGTCTCCCTTTTGCCAATTGCCGATCTGCTTGCGCTCTTTGCCCTGAAAAAGTCGCACGTCATCCTTGGAGATTGGCGGCGCGCCTTCTTTCTTGCCAACGGCAGTCACGGTGAAGGTGGACGTCCCTGAACTTGTGGGCTTGGTCTGCGCATTCGCGAAGCAAGTGGAAACTAGCAGAAGTGCTCCCAGGAACACTCCCGCTTTCACGAGGGTGCTTTTGTTTCTCATGCAAGTTCTCCTCATGCTTTTCAACCCAATTAGATGCGTCGAGTTGCGCAAACGACTATAGCTACGATGGTCCTCCCAAGTCTTAACTCATTCCGCATGCCGATCCCCAGCGTTTTCATGGTGCGGAGAAGAGTACGGTACGCTCGAAAGAAATGTCTTCGACGATTTCCACGTTCGATGATGCTGGCCAACACCCAGGCGGCGACGGAACCCACGCGCGCGGCCCGTGGGTCTACCGGCCGTGGATTGACCTGCTGCTGGGTTGTGGCGCCTGGTCCGCGCCGCTTCTGCTTCTGACCAACTACGTTTCGCCTGCTTCCACGATGGGATGGTCGTTCACCTTCTACGTGCTGGCCTTGCTCTTCAATTACCCGCATTTCATGGCCACTGTATATCGCGCCTATCACACCTACGACGAGTTCACGAAGTACCGCTTCTTCACCGTTCACGTCGCGCTTCTTCTTGCTTGTGCCGGCCTGATCGCCCACCTCTGGTATCCGCTTCTGCCGTGGATTTTCACGCTCTATGTCTGCTGGAGCCCCTGGCACTACACGGGGCAGAATTACGGCCTGCTGATGATGTTTGCCCGGCGTGCCGCCGTTACGCCCACAGAGCCCGAGCGCCACGCCCTTCATCTCTCATTCATCGCTTCGTATCTCATGCTGTTGTTCAGCTTTCATACCGGATCCTCCGGCGATCCCTTGATTCTTTCCCTGGGATTGCCGGTCAAATTTACGCTGCCCGCCCGGGGAGTGCTCGCTGTGTTTTTCCTTGCGGCGAGCGGATGGGCCCTGATTTCTCTCGCGCGGCGGAGCTCATGGAAAGTGCTCTTGCCTGTGGTCACGCTAGTAAGCACGCAGTTTTTCTGGTTTCTTCTCCCTTTGCTGATTGAACTGATAAGCGGCAAAGAGGTGCCACAGACGCGTTATTCCAGCGGGATACTGGCGGTCCTGCACTCGGCGCAGTATCTCTGGATTACCAGCTATTACCAGGAAAAAGAAGCGCGCGCGGCCGGGCAGGCCTCCTGGAGCTTTCTGCGTTATTTGCTGGCTTTGGTTGCCGGAGGCATCGCCCTATTTGTCCCCGGGCCGTGGCTCGTTAGCCGCGTCTTTCACGCGGATTTTGCCTCGAGTTTTCTCACCTTCACGGCGCTCGTAAACCTCCACCACTTCATCCTGGACGGGGCGCTCTGGAAGTTGCGCGATTCGCGTATCGCATCTCTGCTTCTGGACTCGGGGCACGACGAGACCGAATCAGGCGCCGAACCGACCCGGCTGGCCGCGCTCTTCCGTTGGTTTGCAGGGAGCACGTCCACTGCTCGCGTTTTACGGATTGCGCTCGTCCTTCTTTTTCTTCTTTGGGGCGCGATGGACCGGTTGCACTTCTATTGGGCAAACGTCTCTGCAAGCCTTGCGTCACTGGAACGTGCGGTACGTCTGAACCCAGACGACAGCGCTGTGCAGATGCGGCTGGCACAGGTTGCAGATGCGGCAGGGAATCGCGGGCTGGCGCTGGAATCTCTTCGACACGCCGCGGAAGTGAACCCTGGAAATCCAAGCTTGCAGGATGCGTACGCACGTGGCCTTATCGTGGCAGGCCGCGACGCAGACGCCTATGTGCTCTATCAGAAGGTGCTTCTGCATTCTCCCGACAACGTCAATGCGCTCGTGAACTACGGCTTGCTGGCGCAGCGCCTCGGGCGTCCGGGAGAAGCCGTGGACAGTTGGCAGCGCGCAGTTGCCGCCGACCCTACGCAAACGAATGCACAGCTCTATCTTGCGCAGGCCCTCGAACAACGCGGCGAGGTGCAAGCCGCAGCCCGGCATTACCGGGTGTACCTGGAAGTTGTGGCAAAGCATCCCGCGGAACACAACGGCGAAGGTCCAACGGTCATCTCCGCGCTTCTGAAAGTGGCGGACGCCGATGCCGCCGCGCACAAAATGGCAGACGCAATGCGCGGGTATCAGGCGGCCGCTGGCTTCGCAGAAAAATTAAAGAACCCTGGATTGCAGAGCTTAGCCCTGGCTCATGCCGCAGATGCGCAGGAGAGTCTTGGCGCGATTGGCGATGCCGCGCAGTATTTTCAGCAGGCGCTGATGGTTGATGAGACTCAAGGCGAGCCACGCGTGGCGGCCACGGACTGGTACAACTACGGAAAATTCCTGCAGCGGCACGCGCAACCGGAGCGGCTGGCTTATGCCTGTCTCTACCGCGCCCAGGACCTGCTGAACGCAGCGCCGGGAACCGAATTGGAGACGATTTCAGCGGCAGTTGCCGAAAGCAAAGCGCGCCTGGGTCCGCCAGCTGATCGCGTCCCCGCGCAGCTTTCAAAATTGCTGTCGCAGGCGCTTTCTCTGCCGCCTTCGACATTCTCCTCTGCCAAACATTAATCCGAACCGCGCCGCCCTTCCACGGAGGCTGTCCGGTCTTCCACCTTTTCCGAAAACTACGGTGTCTCTTCGTGCGGAAATTGGTCTAAAATGAGGCGGCAGAATCTTCCTTTCGCTCTCGCTCCCCTTTTGGAGGTTGGAACGGGCCATGGCGCTGATGCGCTCGATGTTGCTTGCCGCCTCGCAGAATGTGTGGTTGCGCGAACACGCGGTCCACTATCCCTTCGTCCGAAGAAGCGTTTCGAGATTTATGCCCGGAGAATCTCTCGAAGCTGCGCTCGGCGCGGCGCAATCTCTGCTGCAGAAAAAGATCGGCAGCGTCTTCACCCACCTCGGCGAAAACGTCACGGAGCGCGACGAAGCCTGGAAGGTCACCGAACACTACCTGGAAGTTCTGAATCGCATTCATCAGTTGAACCTGCCGACAGAAGTGTCAGTGAAGCTCACGCAACTGGGCTTGGATCTCTCCGCGGAACTCTGTTTTGACAACCTGGAACAGATCATCCAGCACGAAACCGGCAATTCGATTGTCTGGGTGGACATCGAAGCGAGCAATTACGTGGATGTGACGCTGCAAATCTATCGTCGCGCTTTGGCGAAGTATCCCAACGTCGGTCTTTGCCTGCAGTCCTATCTGTACCGCACGAAGAAGGATTTGGCGGAACTACTTCCGTTGCGGCCTTCGATCCGGCTTGTCAAAGGCGCGTATAAAGAACCCGCGAGCGTCGCCTATCCGAGAAAGCACGATGTGGATGAGAACTACTTCGTGTTGGCGCAAGAGATGTTGGGTGCCAAGGCTGCCGGCCAATGCGTGCGCGCCGCTTTTGGCACACACGACGTGCCGCTCATCCGGCGGCTCAGCGAATACGTGAGCCAGCAGGGATTCGCGAAAGGCGAGTTCGAGGTGCAAATGTTGTACGGAATCCAACGCGGCGAGCAAGAGCGCCTGGCCGCCGAAGGACACCGGTCGATCGTGCTTGTCGCTTATGGTTCGTATTGGTATCCCTGGTTTGTCCGGCGTCTCGCGGAACGCCCGGCGAACCTCTGGTTCATGCTCCGCAATGTTTTCGCTTCATAGACTTTGGAAGGAGGTGTTGAATGCGCAAGTTGAGTGCGTTCCTGGTGGTTGCGGCGGCGTTGCTGCTCGTCGCCGCGCGCGTGCCGGAACCGGAATGGAAACCGTTGTTCAATGGCAAGGATCTGAAGGATTGGAAACACGTCGGACCCGGAAACATGACCGTAGAGAATGGCCTGATCCAGACGCATGGCGGCATGGGCTTGCTCTACTGGACCGGCGGGAAAATCGGCCACTGCAAGCTCCGCGTCGTCTACAAAATGCGCGATTTCAATGACAATTCCGGTGTGTTCATCCGCATTCCCATTGAGCCCCGCGAAGAATGGATGCCCGTGCACTACGGGTACGAGGTCCAGATTGACAATCATCCGGAAACCTCTGGCGAGGACGAGTACCATGTCACTGGAACGCTCTACTCGCTGACCAAGCCGCTGGCATTGCCCGGCAAGCCCGGGCCTGAGTGGAACACCATGATCATCACCATTGACGGCCCGCACACCGTGGTCATATTGAACGACGTGAAGGTCACCGACTACACCGAGGGCCAGCCCGTCCCCGATAAGAAATTCAGATTTGAGCCGGAGCGCGGCCGCCGTCCCGATGAAGGCTGGTTCGGGCTGCAGAACCACAGTGACAACGACATCGTTTTCTTCAAGGAAGTCAGCATTCAGAAGTTGCCGTAGTAGGGGATTCCTCTGAAATCGAACGCCACAGAATGGAGAAAAATATGAGCAAAAATCAGATGACTCGCCGCTCCTTCCTGCAGGCCACGGCCGGAACCACCGGTGCGATGATGGCTGCGAAGCGGTTCGTGCTCGAACCGGCAAGCATTCCCTCAAAGTGGGGGATGACTGCCGCGAGCGACCGCATCCGTTTCGGCATCATCGGCGTCGGCATGCAGGGCAATGGCCTGCTCGCCACCGCCGTCGGCTTGCCGGGGGCAGAGTGCGTCGCCGCTGCCGATCTCTACGATGGGCGGCACACGCTCGCCAAAGAAATTGCCGGGCCCAAAATCACCACCACGCGCCACTACAAGGAACTCCTCGACAACAAGGACATCGATTGCATCATTGCCGCCGTTCCTGACCATTGGCACAAGCAGGTCTTTGTGGACGCCATGAGCGCCGGGAAGGACATCTACCTCGAAAAGCCGATGTCGCACAGCGCGGCGGAAGGCATCGAGATGGTCAACGCTGCGAAGAAGAGCGGGCGCATCGTGCAAATCGGCTCCCAGCGCGTCAGCTCGGTCATTTGCAATAAAGCGAAGGAAATGCTCGCGAAAGGCGTCATTGGCGATTTGACCTTGGTGGAAGGTTCGCTCGGCCGCAACGATCCCACCGGCGCGTGGGTCTATCCGGTGCCGTTCGACCTTTCGCCTCAAACGCTTGATTGGGACACCTGGCAGGGAACTGTCCCGAAGCGGGCGTTCGACGGAAAGATCTTTGCGCGCTGGCGCTGCTGGAAAGAATATGGCACGGGTCTCGCCGGAGACTTGCTCGTTCACCTCGTCACCGGCATGAACTACATGCTCGGCTGGAACGAGCCGCCGGCTCGCGCCATGTCGGCAGGCGGTATCCTGCGCTTCCCTGATGGCCGCAACATGCCGGACGTCCACGCGACAATTTTCGATTACGGTAAAATCCCGGTGTACCTGCGGCTAAATCTCGGATGCGAAACTCCAGAGGTGTACCGCTTCCAGGGCTCTAAGGGAATTCTCGAGGTCACGGAATTCGGAATCGCGTTGTACCCGCAAAGCGGTGAGGATTCGTCGCCCAGCTACTACGCAACGTCATTCCCGCGCGAAATGCGCGAGGCCTACTACAAGCAGTGGCACGACGAGCACGATCCCGCTCCGGGCAAGGAGCCGTTGGCGGAATCCTACTCCTACAAGGGTGACGACTGGGACGATCAGCGGCCGCACATGTGGGCCTATTTCCAGGCGGTGCGCTCGCGCAAGCCTCTCCCCGAAGACACGCTGTTTGGACACCACGCTGCACTTGCTTGCCACATGGCCAACGAGTCGTATTTCCGGAAGAGCGCCGTGACGTGGGACGCCGCGTCCGGCCAGATCAAATAACGCGGTGCGGCAGCGCCTTGGCTTTAGTTCGGCGTTCTACGCTTCACAAAACGAAAAGGGGGCTCGAATCGAGCCCCCTTCTCAATTCTATTCTCTTCTCTCTTTGCTTCCTTACTTCGCTCTCTTGAATTCCACGTAATCCCGGCCCTTGTACAGCCGGTAAGTCCCCGCGGCTGATCCAGCCACAATTTGCAGCGGCACGGGATGCTTCAGCGTGTCATCTTTTGTGGAAGTCACCTGAATCACGTCGTTGGCCGCAATGTCCATGACGACGAGTTTGTTGCCTTCGATGAATCCGAAGCCGTAAGCGCCCGGCTTCAACGTTTGCCCGCCGATTTCGATCGGCACTTCGTTGATGAGATAGCCCTGGTATTTTTCCTTCAGCCCCGTGGAGTACCCGGAACTGTCCACCAGCGCAGTCATCACCAGCATTCCATCGGCGTAGCGCACCCCGGCACTATTCCGCGCCTGCACCGTGGCGCTCATTCCACGGAAAAATACCTTGTCAGGAAACAGCTTTTCGCCAACATCGGCGGCTTTCAGAATGGCTTCCTTCGCCGGCGCAGCCTCACCCGTCTTCTGCGCTAGTGCGAAGGAAAAACCCAAAGTTACCAGTACAAGAGCCGAAATCATTACAAACCATGCCCGCACTCTCATGGGATTCTCCTTGGTCGTTGGATGGACCTCAGTGCTTTAAGGAATTGTACCTCTTTGGTCCCCCGCAAAAAACACATTCGCCTCTACGCGGGGCAGGACCTTCCGATTGACTCTTTTTGACGGAGAACTGAATACTTATAGCTGACAACTTCGCTGGTCTAAGGCAGGTTCAACGCAAAGAAAATGGTCGGGACGGCGAGATTTGAACTCGCGACCTCACGCACCCCAAGCGTGCGCGCTACCAGGCTGCGCTACGTCCCGACAGTGGCGGCCAAACTATTGCCGCACTCGCAATTTTAAGGCTATCACTTGCCTTCGAGCAGCGTCAAGAAACTGCGCAGCGCATCGCGCAGGTCCAGCAGCATTTTGCGATTCAGATGCGTCACGGAAGCCTCCGCCGCGACGAAGCC
>DASPTY010000157.1:0-11067 GCA_035623175.1 Candidatus Limnocylindrales bacterium
CGCTGCACAGGATTTATGGCGCGACGCGCCGTGAGAGTGAGGCGAGTGCTGCTCTGGCGGAAGTTGAGCGGCTCGACGCACAAAAGACGCAGAGCTTTCTCGCCTTTGGGCCAACGTACGCAGCCGCCGTGGAACCATACCGGTGGAGAGCGGCGCTGGTTCAATACTCGGCGCTGCTTGGCATTCTTACCGCTCTGGTAGCTCTGCTTTGTCTGCTCTTGCTCGAACTGCGGATTGTCCGAGGGCGGCGCGTGGTTTCGTTGGCGGCTGATTATGGTCCGCTTGTCTTCTTGCTTTGCAGTGCGGCGCTTTTGGTAGGCTTTCATCCCTTTGCGGGATTCCTCACGGAATACCGCACAGCTAATCTCACGAGCATCGACCCGCGAATCTTCGCAGGGCGGCTGTTCGTCTTGGGCGAAGTCAATCCGGCCGCGTCGCTTCACGAGCCGTACGTACGCTGGGTCGTGTTCACCGTGGCGCTTGCGGTCGTTGCCCTAGGCGTGCTGCTGCGCGGAATTCTAAGACGAAAGCGCGCGGCGTAATCCTTCCTCACCGTTGTTGATCCACCACTGACAAATTGCCAGAGACTCGCCGATGGCCAACGTCAACGCAGCAACGGACGAATGCGGCGAAGGGCCGAGGCAAACAGGTCGGCGTTGTAGGCGGAGGGATTCTCGAGCTGCTGAAAGAGGCCGTTGATGGCGGCACGAACTTCCGCGTCGTTAGCGGGCTTGGTGTCCTTGCTGTAGGCGATGTAAAGCGAATCGAGAGCCATGGTGGCCTGCTCGGCGGCGCGCTCATCGGAGATGGCGATGTTTTCGGCGTCGTCACAGATGCGCTGCAGCATTCGAAGCGTGATGGCCTGGTCGTACTGCATGGTGGCGAGGCGGTCGGCGATCTGTTGGGCAAGCGGCGCAGCGGCCAGGGCGGCGTTGGCAACAGCGGCGCGGTCGGGATTCAGCTTGCTCATCTCCGTGGAGACGGTCAGTAGATGCCGATCGAGTTCCTGCGCTGAGCTGGAATCAATCTGCTTGGCGAAGTGGCGGAAAACGGCGTAGCGCGAAGCGTTCCACGGCGGATCGCCGGGCCGACGGCCCTCGTAGCCGTGCTCCTGGCGCCAACTGTCCTTCGCGGGGCCGAGCGAGTGGTGGCAGGCGAAGCAGGAAAGCTCGCTGTACTCCGGCCAAGCATCTTTTTTGTCGGCGCGTTCGCCTTTGGCGCGCCAGGCGAGGCGTTCCATCGAAGCGCGCAATTGTACGGCCTGGCCAGTGGCCCAATCGCGCACGCCCACCCACGCGGGATCCTCCACCGGCTTGCCGGGAGCGGATTCGCGCGGCACCTTCCAGTGACGCGGCATCACCGCGGAAAAAGAATCGAGCTCGAAATACAGATCGGGATGGCCCGCGGCAATCATCTCGTGGTCAACGAATTTTTCCCTGGTGCCGAGATGGCACTCGAGGCAGAGTCCGCTGCGATGGACGACGTTGCGGGTGTCACGCATGCCGAGAGCTACGGATTTTTCGTGCGGCCAGTCGCGCGTGGTGTGCGGACCGAGCCAGGCCGAAGCCGGCCCGTGGCACGATTCGCAGGAAACCCCCTCGGCGATTTCAAAAGGGCGGCCACGTTGCTCGGTTGTGGTATAAAGCGCGTGGCAGACGAGGCACTTCGGCGATTCTTCCGCCTTGGCGCCGAGTTTCAGTATGCGCGCCATGCGTTCGCCGACGTCGCCGGTAAGCGCTTGATAAGCACGGCTGTGTTTGTCCTGCAGAATCCAGGTCGAGTATTCGTTCTGCAGTATGCGGCTGCCGGCCACGGGCTTGACGCTGCCGTGGCAACTGGTGGCCGCACAGGAGCCAGGACCGATGTACTTCACCGGTTCGCTCTTATCGCCGGCTGAAAAACCGGGAATCGCCGAGGCCGCGAAGAACCATGACAAAACGAGCGCGAGGCGCGGGAATGTGTGGATGTGAAGGAGCGACATGAAGTGAGACACAAAAGTTCTGTTTGCTTATATCTTCGGGGAGCGGGACAAGTCAACCGGGAGGGCTGGCGTTTTTGAGGGGATTGTGCGAAAAGACAACGGGCCAAGATTTAAGTCGAGCGGACCGGCCACGATTGTGCGGAAATAGGTGCGACTTCGTGGAGTCGGATCGGCGTTTGCCCCCGGAGGCGCTCATTCGCGAGACACTTCGCCGTGATATTTGACGAACTACGAGCCATCCAGTTGCGCCACGGGTATTTGCCAAAGGCAGAGCTCGAGAACCTTTCTCAGCGAACTCAGACGCCCCTCTATCAAATCCACAGCGTGGCAAGCTTCTATCCGCATTTTCACCTGGCGCCTCCCGCCAGCGCGGAAGTTCACGTCTGCGCCGACATGAGCTGCCGGCTGAATGGCGCGTGCGAACTGCGCGCGGAGCTGGCCCGGCGTTTCGCGGGAACGCGTCCGGATGCGGTGCAGATCAAGGACGTGAGCTGCTTGGGGCGTTGCGACCGCGCACCAGCAGTCGCCATCAACGATGTGATTTTCGAGGGCGTCTCGGCAGACGAAGTGGAGCAACTGGCGCGGCGTGCGGCGCGTGGCGAGGAGTTGCAGGCTGAACATCCGCAAGTCGGGCGCGTGGCGTGCGCGTCGGATCCGTATCACGACGGCGAGACGTATGGCGTCGTGCGAAAGCTCGTGAGCACGCGAGATTTTGACGGCGTGCTGGCCACGCTGAAAGAGGCGGAGTTGCGCGGGATGGGCGGCGCCGGATTTCCCACCTCGATGAAATGGGACCTGGTGCGCAAACAACCTGACCCGGTGAGATACGTCGTGTGCAACGCCGACGAGAGCGAGCCGGGAACCATCAAAGACAGGTTCATCCTGAGCCACCTGCCGCATCTCGTTGCGGAAGGCATGATGATTGCCGGGCACGTCACCGGCGCAAAGAAAGGGATTCTCTACATTCGGCATGAGTATCCGATGCAGGAAGAGATTTTTGGGGAAGAGTTGAGGCGTTGTCGCAAGGCGGGGCTGCTCGGCAAGAGAATTCTGGGCAGCGACTTGGATTTCGAGCTGGAAGTGTTTGTCAGCCCCGGCGGATACATTTGCGGCGAGGAGAGTGCTCTGCTCGAAGCCATCGAAGGGCACCGGGCCGAGCCGCGCAACAAGCCGCCGTTTCCGGGACAGGCAGGGCTTTGGCAGAAGCCGACGGTCATCAATAACGTCGAGACGTTCGCGAATGTGCCGCAAATTCTGGCGCGCGGTGTCGAGTGGTACAAATCGGCGGGTGCGAGCGGCTCGCGCGGATTGAAGTTTGTGGGCGTGAGCGGGCATGTCGCGAGGCCAGGCGTCTACGAAGTGCCGATGGGCACGACGATGCGCGAGGTGATTTTCGAGCAAGCGGGGGGAATTCGTGGCGGCCGAACGTTGAAAGCCTTTGCGCCATCGGGGCCGTCGTCGGGGTACTTGCCGGCGTCACTGGCCGATGTTCGGCTGGATTTCAAGGCGCTGGCCGATGCGGGCTCGATGCTGGGCTCGGGCGCGATTGTGGTGTGCGACGACACGACCTGCATGCTCGATATGGCGCTGACAGCGGTGAAGTTTTATAGGAACGAATCGTGCGGCAAATGCGTGCCGTGCCGCGTGGGTTCGCAAAAGATGGTGGAACTGCTGACGCGTTGGACCCAGGGCGGGTTGAGCGAAGCAGCGTTTCGCGCGGATTTGGAGCTGATCGAGGAACTTTCGCAGGCGATGAGCCTGACATCAATTTGCGGACTTGGGCAGATAGTTCCGGTGCCAGTGCTGTCGGTGCTGAAACATTTTCGGGACGAAATTGATGCGCACGTGCTGAAGGGACAGTGCCCAAGCGGGATTTGTTTCTCGGCGGCGGCAAGGATGGCGGAATTGCCGCGCGTGGGGATTCGGCCATAGTTAGAAACGAAGGTTAACGCAGAGTGCGCTGAGAAAAGAGCAGAGGAGTTCACGAAGACTGGTTGCCCAAAATCTGACGATGAGCACGACGATGGCATCGCTGGTGGAGTTGACGATCGACGGCAAACCCGTGCGGGTTCCCGCGGGGACGACCGTCTACGATGCGGCGCGGCTGAACGGCATCGCGATTCCGACCTTGTGCCACCTGCAGAGTCAAACGCCGGTGGGGGTGTGCCGGTTGTGCGTGGTTGATACCGGCGCGCGCGTTTTGAGCGCCTCGTGCGTGCGGCCGGTCGAGCCGGGCATGAAGGTGAGCACGAACTCGGAAAAAGTGCTTGCGGCAAGGAAAACGCTGCTGGAACTGCTGATGGCCGACCATCCATCGCCCTGCGCACGGCAAAAGAATTCCGGCGATTGCGAACTGGAAACGCTGGCAAACCTGGCGGGCGTGAGCGCACCGCGCTTTGCACCAAGGGCGACTTCCCGAGGCGCGGACGATTCTTCGCTCGCAATCGCAGTGGACCATGATGCGTGTATCCTGTGCGACCGCTGTATTCGTGGCTGTGACGAGATCAAGAACAATTTTGTCCTCGGGCGCATGGGCAAGGGCTACTCGGCGGGAATTGCATTCGATCTGAACGCGCCGATGGGCGATTCCACCTGCATCTCTTGCGGTGAGTGCATGGTTTCGTGTCCGACGGGCGCGCTGACCAACAAGGGCGTTGTCGGCACGGCGCTTGCCGCAGGGGCGGATTCGCAAACGTTTACGGCGGAGGAACTTCATCGGTTGCCGGTCTTCGCGGGAGTTTCCGGAACATTTTTGGATTTGAACCGCGGAGCGATCGTGAAGCGGCACTTCCGCAAAGGCGAAGTCATCTGCCGCGAAGGCGAATTTGGCTCAACGGCGTTTTACATCGTTGAGGGCCAGGCGCAGGTAGCGATCGCCACGCCCATCGCGCACGTAAAAACGCAGGGAGGCGCACAAGGTTTTTTCAAGCGGCTGACCAGTGTGCTTGTAGGGCGCGAAGAGGACAAGCGCGAAGACGAGGCTCGCGACCGCACCATTCCCATCGACGCGTCCGTGGACTTGGCGTACGGAAACCCGATGGCGGAACTCGGCCCGGGCGATTTGTTCGGCGAAATGACGTGCATGAATTTTTACCCGCGCTCGGCGACAGTTCGCGCGAAGACGGATGTCGTGGCGTTCGAGATGTTGCGGAACGTCCTCGACATCATGATGAAGAACAAAACCTTCCGCGCTCAGCTCGACGCGAACTACCGGCGGCGCGCGCTGGAGACACATTTGCGCGGCGTGCCGATGTTTGCGGAGCTTTCGCCCGACTTCATCGAGCATCTGAAGGGCAGCGTGGAACTCGTGCGGTTCGCGCCTGGGCAAGTGATCGCGCGGCAAGGCGAGGCGGCTGACAGCTTCTACCTGGTGCGCATCGGCTTTGTGAAAATTTCGGAAGAATATCCGGGCGGCGAACTCGTCCTCGCGTACCTTTCGCGCGGAGATTACTTCGGTGAAATCGGGCTGCTGGGCAGCGGACTGCGCACGGCCACGTGCACGGCACTGGACCATGTGGAATTAGTCAAGATTTCCGGCGAGGACTTCTGGGAAATGGTCGGGCGTTTTTCGGGAGTGAGGGCGGGCCTCGAAGCCGTAGCTGGAGAGCGGCAGGCGGCGAACGCGCAGCGCTTACAAATGGTGCAGAGCGTTCCCATCGACCAATTCCTGTCGCAGGGATTGATGGAAGCGCAAAGCCTCTTGATTCTGGACCTCCAGAAATGCACGCGGTGCGATGCGTGCGTGAACGCCTGCGCGGACGCGCACGACGGCGTGACCCGGCTGGTGCGCGACGGCCTGCGTTTTGAAAATTTTCTCGTGGCTACCTCCTGCCGGCAGTGCCGCGATCCTTTGTGCATGGTGGGATGTCCGGTGGGCTCGATCCGGCGGCGCAATTCGCTGGAAGTGATTATCGAAGATTGGTGCATTGGCTGTGGACTCTGCGCACGAAATTGCCCTTACGGGAACATCAATCTGCACCCGTTTGACGTGATGGTGGAAGACTTGGAAAACACCGGAAGGAAAAAGGCCGTGGTGCAACAAAAAGCGACTTCCTGCGATTTGTGCACGCACCTGAAAGAGCCGAGCTGTGTCTATGCGTGCCCGCACGATGCGGCACACCGCGTGGATCCGCGGAAATTCTTTGCCGGACTGATGGGCCAGGGGCCGCGCGCATGAGGATGGACCAGACACAACGCGGCTGGGCGATCGCTTCGCTGGCGATTCTGGCGGCCAGCGCGGTGGCGTACGTTGTCTACGCGCACCAAGCGCCTGCCGGGCCGCGCGGTGGAAGCACGATCGGGCTCGTGTTTGGAATCGTGGGATTCGCGTTCATGATCTTCGCGGCGCTGCTTGGCGCGCGAAAGCGCGTACCGACGTGGCGTCTAGGCCGGGCGCAAGCGTGGCTGCGTGGCCATTTGTGGCTCGGGCTATTGAGCCTGCCGCTGATTCTCTTTCATGGCGGATTCCACTTTGGCGGGACGCTGACGCGCGTGCTGATGTGGCTTTTGATCGTAATCGTGGGCAGCGGGCTGTTTGGCGCCGCACTGCAAAATTACGTGCCGCGCATTATGACCGCTGACGTCCCGCTGGAAACCATCTATGACGAAATTGGCAGCGTGCGGAAGGCTTTGCGTGAAGAGGCGGACCGTGCGGTGGAGGCCATTTGCGGCGATCTCGGATTCTCAAAGGGTGACGACGAGGGCCAGCGCGCCGGTGGCTTCACGGCGCTAAGGCCCATCGCGGCGACTGCGGCGCCCTTGCGAACGTCGGCCGCGGTGAGCGCCGGAGCCAGCGCGGCAGTAGCTCCCGCGGTGGAAACGATTCTCTTAACCAGTGCGGACAGCGCGCCGTTGAAGCGCTTCTATTTGCAGGAGCTGCGCGTGTACCTGGAAGAACCGAAGCGGCGCGGGTTGCGGCTAGGCGATGCGGAAGGAGCCAAGCTGGCGTTCGCGGGATTGCGGACGCTATTGCCGGCGGCAGCCCAAGCGACGCTCACCGATTTGGAAGACATTTGCGACGAAGCGCGGCAATTGGTGTTGCAGGAACGGTTGCACCGCTGGCTGCACCGGTGGCTGCTGGTGCACATTCCGCTTTCGTTGGCGCTGATCGTTTTGGGCGCGGTGCATGCCGTAATGGCGCTGCGGTATTAGGGATGAGCGTTTTGTAGCGCTGGGCTTTAGCCCAGCACACAACGGCTTAAAGCCCCGGCGCTACCGGAGTTCAGAAGACGCGGAGAAGAAGTGGCGAGAACCAGGACAACCAAGAAGCTGGCGCAGCGGATCGACCTGAATTACTTCAAGAGGCCGACACCGTACAAGCGCGCGAAATTGTGGCTGAGCGTGCTGATTCCGCTGTTGGCCCTCGGGTGGATCGCGTGGCGTGGATTTTCGCGGGACTCGCGGGTGTACTCGAGCGGGCGCATGAGCCGTGCGCACGCCGTGTTGGAGCGTCAATGCACGGCATGCCACGTGGAAAAGACAGGCGAGTTCTCCTCGAAAGCGGCCGACAGCGCGTGCCTCGCCTGCCATGACGGTCCGGTTCACCACGAAAACGGACTGGCCGCCAGCGTGCCTACTTGTGCGACGTGCCACATGGAACATCGCGGACGGATCGTTTTGGCGGCTGCGAGCAATCAAAGCTGCGCCGAATGTCATGGCGACTTGCGAATCAAGGGCCCTGTTCGAGTTTACGCGCAGCACATCCAGTCGTTGGAAGACGGGCATCCGGAGTTTTCGGCTCTGCGAAATGGTGCGCAAGATCCCGGGACGATTCGTTTGAATCACGCCATTCACATGAAGCCGATCCGCCGCGGTCCGAATGGTCCGATCGTTCAACTGGAATGCCGCGATTGCCATCGGCCAGCCGGATTAAATGAGCCGTGGCCGTATGAGGATCGCGCCTACGTGCTTACGCAGCCTTTGCACATCTATCCGGGGCAGCCCGCGCTGCCACAAGATGTACTGCGCAGGCCTAAACCGTTGACAGGGCGCGAATACATGATGCCTGCGAAATTTGCCACCGCGTGCGCGGGATGTCATTTGCTGACGTTTGATAAGCGGTTTGAGGAAGGCGTGCCGCACGATGCGACGGAAGTCGTGCACACGTTTTTGTTGAAGAAATTTCAGGCGTATATTGCCGCACATCCCGCCGAAGTGCGCGTGGTCCGCGAACCGAAGCGCGATTTGACGGGCAAGCCGCTACCGCCGGAGGTGCGCGTTCTGACGCCCGCACAATGGGTGGCGGAACGCACGGCGGACGCAGAGGAGCTTTTGTGGCGGAAGACCTGCAAGGAGTGCCATTCGTATGCCACGAAATCGCAAGATCTCAGGACCGACAGCAGTATCGCAGCCGAGCCAAGCAAGGAAAGTTCCCTCCCCGAAATTGCCGCGGCGCACGTAACGCAAATATGGTTGCCCCACGCAAAATTCGATCATGATGCGCACCGGGGATTCAGTTGCGCCGGCTGCCACGCAAAAGCACTAACAAGCACGGAAACGAGCGACATTCTCGTCCCAGGGATCGCCAATTGCAAAACGTGCCACGCGCCCGGACCGGAACACGCGGAATCGCGCTGCTTCGAATGCCACACGTACCACGATTGGTCGAAACGCAAAGAAGTGAAGGCAACGTTCACGCTGCCCGCGCTGAAGGCCGAGGGAAAGTGAGCAAAAGACTCCGATTGCAACACCGGCCTGGGAGGAGGCCGGCAACTCAGCGGTTGACCAGGGCCATCATGGCTTCGGGATAGCGCAGCCCCGAGGCCGCGCCCTTCGGAGCGACCTCTTCAATGCGGCGCAAATCGGCGCTTGAAAGTGCGACGTTCAGCGCGCCCACATTTTCCTCGAGATATTTCCTGCGCTTGGTGCCGGGAATGGGAATGATGTCCTCGCCTTGCGCGAGCAGCCACGCCAAAGCCAGTTGCCCCGAAGTGCAATTCTTTTCTCTCGCCAGCATTTCCACGCGCGCGACCAGGTCAAGGTTCTTCTGAAAGTTTTCGCCCTGAAAACGCGGAGAGAAGCGGCGGAAATCGTCGGCAGCGAGATCCTCGAAACGCTTGATTTGTCCCGCAAGGAAACCGCGGCCGAGCGGACTGTAGGCGATGAAGGCAATTCCCAGGTCGCGAGCCGTTTGGAGCACCTCATCTTCGGGATCGCGCGTCCACAGCGAGTACTCGGTTTGCAGCGCGGCGATGGGGTGAACCGCGTGAGCGCGGCGGATGGTGGCAGGAGAAGCTTCGGAGAGGCCGAGGTAGCGCACCTTGCCTTCGCGCACGAGCTGAGCCATCGCGCCCACGGTGTCCTCGATGGGAGTGAGCGGATCGACGCGATGTTGATAGTAGAGGTCGATCGTCTCGATACCGAGGCGCTTGAGGCTGGCTTCGCACGACGCTCGAACATACTCGGGCTTGCCGCTCACACCGCGCACTTGCGGGTTCGCGCGGTCACGCACAATGGCAAATTTGGTGGCGAGGAAGACTTTCTCGCGCCGGTCACGGATGGCCTGTCCCACCAGGATTTCGTTGTCACCGTAGCCGTAAACATCCGCGGTATCCAGGAAGTTGATCCCCAGTTCGATTGAGCGGTGAATTGTGGCGATGGACTCGGCATCGTTACGGGGGCCGTAAAATTCCGACATGCCCATGCAGCCGAGTCCCATCGGCGAGACCTGCGGGCCCGATTTGCCCAAGCGGCGAAGTGGCATCAGTTCACCTCGGGGTGTGTCTGCACCAATAGGGTGAGTAGCCGAAGCGCACAGCACCATGATAGAAGAAACATCGTCAGGGAGGAAAAATGAAAAGTCACTTGGCGCAAGTGACTAACGAACCAACGGAGATGAAATGAAAGGGAGCGCCTCTCGCGCTCCCCCGGACTAGCTAAGCTCGCTGGTCATCAGGAAGAGCGGCTTCATCTCGAAGCTCTGGTAGACGGGCCGGAGGCGCTCGATGCTGTAGTGCTCTTTGACGTTCACGACCTTTTTTGTCGCCGTGACGGTATCAATGGGCATGTTGTCGTAACGGCCGTTCTTCAAAACAACAAGCCTGCCGTGGATGCGGTTGAGGAGCAAGTCAAGCGCGAGGTTGCCGTAAGCCATGGGCACGATGGAATCGATCGCGTCCGGGTCGCCGCAACGCACCAGGTAGCCGAGCTTCTGGTTGATACACTCGATTTTCTTGCCGTTGTTGAATTTTGGTGAAAGCTGCGTCAGTTCCTCGGAAACGAGGTCGCCAATCCCGCCGAGTTTCTTGTGCCCGAAGGCGTCCGCAGCCTCTTTCTGGAAGACCATTTCGCCGCCCTCGAACATGGCGCCTTCCGAGACCAACACGATGGAATAGCGGCTTGGATTGCGATTCCGGTCATGAACGAGCAATTGGGTGAGTTGCTCGATATTGAACTTGTGCTCGGGGATGACGCAACGGTTTGCCGCGCCCGCCATGGTTGGGAGCATCGCGGTATAGCCGGCGTAGCGGCCGAAAACTTCCAGAACCATGAAGCGTTCGTGAGAACCCGCGGAGGTGCGCAGCGCGTTGGTCATCTGGATGGTGCGGGTGATGCAGGTGCTGAAGCCGATGCAGTAGTCCGTGCCAGGAACGTCGTTGTCCATCGTCTTGGGGATGGCCACGACGCGAACACCCTCCTGATATAACCGCACGCCGTAGCTGAGCGTGTCGTCGCCACCGATCGGGATCATGTACTCGATCCCGAGCCACGCCAGCGTCTTGAGGACTTCCGGCGTAAGATCGTTTTTCTCCTGATTGTATTGATCCTTGAGGTGGTCGGGCACGCTGTTCTTGCTGACCTTTCCCGGATTGGTGCGCGATGAGTGGAGAAAAGTGCCGCCGGTGCGGCCGGCGCGGTTCACTACGTCTTCGGTTAGCCGCTGGAAATTGTTGGAATTGTCGTACTTTTCGTCGCGAACGATGTCAACGAGCCCGCCCCAGCCGCGACGGATGCCGATTACCTCATAACCCTCACGGAGCGCGCGGAAGGTCACTGCGCGAATTGCGGGATTCAGGCCGGGGACGTCGCCGCCGCCGGTCAGGATTCCGATTACACCTTTTTTGACGTTGATGTTAGCCATGTCGCTA
>DASPTY010000158.1:0-39039 GCA_035623175.1 Candidatus Limnocylindrales bacterium
CGCAACACATCTTCCCGGCTAATCTTCACTTGGAAGTCCCCTTTTCACCGCCGACGGTGGCGGAGGATTGTATGCCACCGCCAGCTTTGACGGTCTGAACCACTCTCTCGTTTACAAAACTCAAAACATCAAGCTTGCCATTCGTTTCTGCCCAGGCCAAGCTCCAATCTTTATCCCAAGCTATGCGATGAAATCCTGTCTCAGCTCCAAATCCCTTGCTCCTGCAGTATTGCTTTGCTTCTTCAACGGGTTCCCCGACGCGCACTCCTCCAATGGTTACCTCATGCGAACTACCTCGGCTGACCATAATTGCGGCAGGCTTAGCGTCTGGCGGAATCTCCCCTCGCTCCGGAAAAACAAAAGACAGAGCGCACCACTTCTTGCCGCAAGCCCAGCCCAACCTCGTGGAACTGTCCGGGCGAATCAACGCGGATCCCGGCTGACCAAACCGCTGTTTCAGCTCTGCCAGAGTTAAATTTTTCGGCTGGAGGTTGATGTCACCGAATGAGTCCAAGGCAAGATAGACGCTTTTTTCCTCCCTCGCAAACTCTTCAGCCTCTGATTGGCGTTTGGCTCTGTCGGGCCCTCCTTTGATCCACCAATAACCTCCTATGGATGCACCTGCCGTGAATACGACCGCCAGAACAACGCCGAGGTCGATTGCGACCCGGACTAACAGGTGTTTGGTTGGCATGTACTTGCCTACTAAGATGCCACGTTCGCCGCCTTCCTAGGATATTTCGTGGCCACGTAATCATCCACCAGTTTCTGGAACGCGGCCGCCAGCTCGTTGTACGTTCCTTCAAGCGTCACAGTCTTCTGCCCATCAATATATACCGGGCAGCGGGGCGCCTCGCCCGTTCCCGGCAAGCTGATGCCGATGTTCGCGGCTTTCGATTCGCCCGGGCCGTTCACGATGCAACCCATCACGGCGAGAGTCATCGTCTCGACGCCGTCATACTGTGTCTTCCAGGTGGGCATCATGTCGCGGATATAGCCCTGGATGCGTTCGGCAAGCTCCTGAAAGGTAGTGCTGGTCGTCCGCCCGCAGCCGGGGCATGCAGTCACGCTCGGCGCGAACGAGCGCAGCCCCAGCGCCTGCAAGAGTTCGCAGCAGGCGTATACCTCTTCGCGTCGGTCGCCGCCGGGCCGGGGCGTCAGCGAAATCCGAATCGTGTCGCCAATACCTTCGTAGAGCAGCACGCCCAGCGACGCCGCCGACCACACCGTGCCCTTCAAGCCCATGCCCGCTTCGGTCAACCCGAGGTGCAACGGCTGCTGCGTCTTGCTCGCCAGGTCGCGATAGACGGTAATCAGGTCACGCGGCCGGGAAGTCTTGCACGAAATTATGATCTGATCGTTCCGCAAGCCAGACTCGAGCGCCAGTTCGGTCGACTCGATGGCGGAAAGCACCATGCACTCGTTGATGATCTCCTCAGAGTCCTTCCCGAGGTTCTTGTCCGTGTTCTCCTGCATCTTGCGCATAACCAGCTCTTGATTGAGCGAGCCGCCGTTCACGCCGATGCGCACAGGCTTACCGTTGTCCACGGCTACCTTACAAATCATGGAAAATTGCTCGTCGCGTCGCTGTCCAGCGCCGACGTTGCCAGGATTGATGCGGTACTTGTCCAGCGCCTTCGCGCATTCGGGGTATTTCGTCAGCAGCACATGACCGTTGTAGTGGAAGTCGCCGATTATCGGGACGCGGCACCCGGCGTCCAGCAACCGCTTTTTGATGATCGGCACGGCCTCTGCCGCCTCAGGCACATTGACGGTCCAGCGCACAATTTCCGAACCTGCTTCGGCCAGTTCCACAGTCTGCCGGAAGGTGGTCTCCACGTCCGCGGTGTCCGTGTTAGTCATCGACTGGACGACAATGGGTGCGCCGCCGCCCACTTGCACGTGGCCGACCTTCACGCCATGGGTTTTCTTCCGCGGGTGGCGCAATGCCGTCGCATCAAATCCGGAAATCTGATTCAACATATCTTTCCATTTTAGCATGTACGATTCGGTTCAGACTGGGCGCCGTGAATGGAACTAAAAAAAGAAGACACAGACTGAAGCCTATGCTACTCAAGCGACGTGACCACCCAGCACCCCAATTGTGCTAAATTCCCCTCATGTCAAGCCGAACCCTCCTTTTCCCAGGCAAAGTTATCGTCGCGCTAGCTGCTTTCGCCGGGGTTGCCGCAGCCCAGAATTACAAAGAGCCCGCACCTCGCTTCCATGCCAAAACCACCGCCGGCGAGAACTTCACCAACGAATCCATCAAAGGCAAGGTTGTCCTGCTCGAATTCTGGACCACTTGGTGCCCCTATTGCGTTGATGAAGCCGCTTTCGTGGACCAAGTGGCCAAGGAATTTGCCGGAAAAGGTCTAATCACTCTTGCCATCAACGTCGGCGAGTCCAAAAAGACCGTGAAGAAGTACCTGGAGCAGCATCCTCGCTCGATCCCCATCGTCTTGATGGAGGACACCAACCTCGCCGCCATGTACCAGGCGAACGTCTACCCCATTTACGTTCTTATTGATCGCGAGGGTAACATTGCGGGCACGCAACGCGGCGCCGCGGGCGAGCGGGCGCTTCGTCGCTTCCTCACTCGTGCCGGAATCGGCGGAGACGACGACTCCGCGGCCCGAGTCGTCCCCTTTGATGCAAAGCTGCACCTACTCCTTCTTGGCCACGCGTAGGTCCCCCGCCCTTTCGCCCTTGGCCAGCACCCAACCGGGCTTAAGACTGAGCTTCCAGCCGCTTCCTTCAATTTCTCCCATCTTTCCGGTAGCGTCCTTGGGCGCTTCGACCACCACGCGAACGAACCTGTTCTGGTCGCGCACGATCAGTGCGCCGTCGCTAACTTCCAGCACTCCCCAGACATCCGTCACTCGAAGCGTCGGGTACGCGCTTGTCGTATCGTCCAAGGGAATGACCCCGTTCGGGTCAAAGCTGAAATTGAACTCCTCGGCGACCGGCAGCGACAACACGGGCCCTGATATCAAGCGCCTCCTGTAACTGTTGAGGGCTGTCTTGCGCTCCTCCTCTTGTTGTGTTTCGAGCCAGCGTAACGCCACGCCGTCATAAGCCGCCGCCCGCTGTTCCGCCGTGGCCGCCACATCCGCTGGCATCCCCACGCCGTAAGTTTGGCGCAGCAGCTCACCCAGATCCGACTTCGAGGTCAGGCCCTTGCGCCAGGGCACTTTGGCCAGGTCCAGCAATAACCCGTACGCAGGCCCGCTGACGTACGCAAATGACCGCGAGAAGGCCATCTCGGATTCCGCCGAGCCGAGTCTCCCCATAACCGCCTCGACAGTTGCGGCGTCCGCCGTGCCTCGCAGCTTGTAACCGGTATACTCGGCGAGTCCCTCATTGAGCTCGAGCTCCCGCTCCTCCTCTGCTGCTTTAGGGAAGAGAGCACGCCGCCGCAACCGGAACACCAACGCATCTTCCACGGCCAGCTTCCGTTCCGCCGGAAATGCATCCGGCCGCGCCAGTGCCTGCTGCAACGCCCGCCATTCCAGCCGTAGCCACACGCGGCCTTCCAGCGTGCCAAGATGCGCGTTCGGTGGACTCATTGCCGGCAATCCCAACTCCTCTTGGATGCGGTGAAACGATTCGTGCATCAGCAACCGTGCACGCGCCGTGGGGCTTTCCGGCAACGGCCACATGACCATCGTCCAACGGGTCCCGGCCCAGGTCGTGGCCGTGTTGGCGATGTTGATTTCCGCGGGCAATGTTCCTACGAACACGCCCTTTTGCCGGGTCAGTCGAGCTTCTGCGTCTGCTTGATTTCCCACGATTGCTCGCGTGCCGGGATCTGCGAACAGCATTGGCCCACACAGACTCTTCCCCCACAACTTGCCTGCGTCTCCTTCACAGTTCTTTCTAGCTTCGTCGAAATACTGCTCGGCTCGTGTGGGGTCGATACTCTGGCTTTGTGCCCTGGCAACCTGGAGCCCGGCAATCATCAACAAGGCGACGATACAAGTTCGCAACGTCTTTCCCACGGGGCTTCCTCGATGCATCTATTCCTCCGTTCCTAGAGAGAGTACGCCGCCGGTCTTGGCCCCGCAATCCGCCAAACTGAGGACTCAATGGGGTATCCGGGCAAGCGCCGGGGGCGTGCCATTTCATCTTCGATCGGCATTGAGGAAGAGACCGCCCGGGAGTACGATGCGAGGCATACAGGCTTACGTCAGTTGGATGGAGGAATGACCATGCCAGTAAAAGTGAAGAAGATCACGTTGTGGCGCAAGGAACTCGAAAACCGTGCTGGGACTTTGGCTGAAACGCTAGAACCGCTTGCAAAAGCGGGAGCGGACCTGCAAGTGGTGATGGGCTACTGCTATCCGGGCGATCGCACCAAAGCGGCCGTTGAGCTATTCCCGATCGGAACCAAGAAAGCCACGGCGGCGGCGCAGGGAGCCGGACTCGCAGCCGCGACGATTCCCGCGGTGCATGTGGAAGGCGACAACAAGGCCGGCCTGGGCCACGCTATCTCGCGCGCTCTCGCCGATGCCGGCGTGAACCTAGACTTCCTCGTGGCGCAGGTGATTGGCAGGAAGTATTCAGCAGTCCTCGGCTTCGAAAACGAAGCGGACGCGGACAAAGCGACGGCGTTGATCAAGAAAGCCGGAAAGAAAAAATAGAGGCCGCTCGGCAGCGGCGGCCTCCGGCAATGAAACCCATCGTCACTGAGGACAGAGTCTAGCCCGCCCAGGGCTCGTCCGCGCTGCCGCCATAAATGGACGGAACCTTGGACCCCATCGGGCGGAGGTACGTCGAAAGCTGCCCGCGGTGATGGATGGAGTGGTTGTTGACGAACGGCAGGTAGAACACCACCGGCATGTTGAACGCGCCATAGAAATCCACCGGCGTGCAGAGTTGTTCCGGAGTCATCGCATGGACACGATTCATCGCCCGTTTGAAGTTGCTTTCGTACCACTCGACCAGCCCGGCGATGTTCTTCGGCTCTTCCTTGAAGCGCGGCTCCAATGCAAACTTGTGATCCGCGACCTCATCCGTCATCTGAACATCCGATGACGCGAGATGCCAAGCTAGCTCCCAGGCCGTGCGTGCTTTCGGATCTGGCCGAAAGTCGCGCTTGTCGTCTGGGATGGCGGCGAGCACTTTCTTGGTGATCTCAAGTTCACGCGCCAGTCCCATCAGTACCGCGTCACGCATGCCTGCGGCGAATTCAGGAGAGAGAGTCTGTTGAGGTGCAGTCATAATGCCTCCTAAAGAGATGCGGCAGAGGGGGAAGTTCCGGGGACGGAATTATACACCCGGCAAACGCTGCGAGCGTGAATGTCAGATGGAGGCCCAGTCCTAGGGCGAGCGGCACGGCAGAACGCCTGCCCGCCGGGAAGCCGCCCTAGGGCTTCGCGGGTTGGTAGCTGGGTGCGCCGAACTGCCAGAGCATAAAGCTGAACTCGTCGGCGAGTTCCTGCTCGCGTTGCGTCTTTGTGGATCCAATCCCATGTCCCGCGTCGTAATCCACGCGCAGTAGCACCGGCTTGCTGCTCCCTGTAGCAGCCTCCAGTCGCGCCGCCATTTTCCCCGGCTGCCACGAAATGACCCGCGGATCATTAAACCCCGTCGTGAGCAGCACCGCGGGATACTTGGTTCCATCCTTCACATGCAAATACGAGCTCATCTCATACAGCGCCTTGAACCCGTCGGCCTCTTTCACCGTGCCAAACTCCGGAATGTTCGGAGGTCCGTTCGGCGTAAACTCCGACCGAAGCGTATCCGATTCGGGTACTGCGTCAATGGCCGCCGCAAACAAGTCCGGACGATCCGTGATAGAACGGCCAATCGTGATACCGCCGGCGCTGCCTCCCTCAATTGCCAGGTGAGGCGTGTCGGTGTATTTCTGCGCAATCAGGTACTCGGCCGCCGCAATAAAGTCTCTCCAGGTGTTGGGCTTCGTCAGCAACTTACCCGCAAGGTGCCAGTCCTCGCCATATTCGCCGCCGCCACGAACGTGGGCCACGGCGAAGACTCCACCTTGTTCGTACCAGGCGATCAACCGGGCATCGAAATACGGGTCCAGAGTGATCCCGTAGGAACCGTAGCCCTCTAGAAGCGTTGGGTTCTTCCCGTCCAACTTCAGGCCCTTTTTGTACACCACGGACAGCGGCACCATCGTGCCGTCGTAGCTTTTGACCTTCAGTTCGTGCGATTCCAGATCTGTGGGTTCGTCAAACTTCCCTACAGGCTGCAGTTTCGTGTCCGTCAGTGCATTCGATGACGAATCGTACGCATAAATCTTGCGCGCACGCGTCCACGACGTTAGCTCAAGAACGATCCCCGGCACGCGCTGGTCCGAAGCCGCAAGCACCACCGCTCCGTCGAGTGGAAGCGGAACCGGTTGCGCCTTTCCGCCCGCATAGGGCAGTCGCCACAGACGGCCGATCCCGCCATCCAGCGCCTGCACGTAGGCCGCGTCGCTTGCCGCCGCCACGTTTTGGATGACTTGATCGCTGGGCGGCACCACCACTTCCGCATGCGCCAGATCACCGCTCGACATCTTGGCTCGCAACACTTTGAACCTCGACGCCTCATGGTGCGAGACAAGATAAATGTCGTCCCCGTGCACGTCGAAGTTCGTCACGTCGTCGTCCACATCACAGAGTCTTTTCCACGGAATCGCAGTACTTCCCAGGCTCTCCAGTGGCGCGACGTACATGGTCACTTCAATGCGCACACCGTGGGCAATAAGGCCCAACGCATATGAGGTGCCCGGGGCGACGCCCACAAAAGGAATGTCGGGCGCATCGATGGTGACCCCCGGCACGCCGGTCCCAAATACCAGCTTGTCAGAATCTGGGGACGTACCCAAAACGTGAAGATACGCCCGGCTATTCAGATAGCGATCCGTCGGCGCGGACTTGTCCGTGAGTTTCTGCAAACGGTTGTAGACGAACGAGCGGCCGTCCGGCAGCCAACTGGGAGAGCCAAATTCCGCCCGGTCGATGACGTCGCCTGTTTCTCTAGCCGTGCTGGCATCAAACACGCGCAGCGTGGCATCTTCCGACCCGGCCGCGGAGAGTCCTACGGCCACGTACCGAGCGTCCATTGAAGGCGCATAGTAGCTAATTGCAAAGTGGGGACCGCCGGGAGTCTCGTACGCCTTCGGGTCGACCAAGAGCTTCTCGCTGCTTTTCAGCCCATCGCTTTTGTAGAGTTTCGGTACGTCCTCCGAGGCGAGCCGCTTCTGATAAAAATAATGATCGCCCGGTAGTCGTCGAACATCAGTTGTCCGTGCTTCAGCCCCTTCGTCCAGCGCCTTGATCCGGGCAAAGAGAGGGTCGCGCCCCGGAATGGCGGCCAACACCGCACGCGCGTAATCGTTCTGGCCTTTGAACCACGCAGCAACCTCGGGATTCTGCATGTCCTCCATGTAACGATAGGGGTCGACAACTTTGACTCCGAAGTATTCGTCCGTCACCGGCCGGACGGGAGCGACAGGGGGAGCGGGAATCGTGCTGGCCCTGTGAGAGCCCGCGTGAAAGACCGGCACAATCAGGAGAATTCCAACACCGAAGACTCCGAGCAGGACCAAAGCGCGAGTTATTTCGCGGCGTTTTGAGTTCATGAGTGATTCCTCCGAGGGCTTCTGGTTTCAATGAGGAGCCAATGGGCGTGGCGGAGGTCGAATTTTAGTTTTCTCCTAGTCTCAAGTCAACGTCCGTTTTCCGCATTTGAGTTTCAGATTGGCGAGGGACTACAACGTTCCGCGGAGGCCCAGGGCATCGGCTTGTTCGCGCATGGCGCCGATGCAAAAGGTGATGTGTTCCTCGAGCGGGATGCCGAGTTCTTCGGCGCCTTTGATGATGTCTTCGCGGCTGACGGCGCGCGCAAAGGCTTTGTCCTTCATGCGCTTCTTGACCGAGCTGGCCTCAAGGTCGAGGATGCTCTTCGACGGGCGCACGTAGGAGCACGCGGTAAGGAAACCGGCAAGCTCGTCGCAGGCGAAAAGCGTATGTTCGAGCGGCGTTTGGCGGCCGACGCCGGTGTAATCGGCATGAGACAGGATTGCGCGGATTAACTCCTCGCTGTAGCCGCGTTCGCGGAGGATTTTGGCTCCTTCCGTGGGATGTTCGCGGTCGGCAGCGTGGTCATTGTTGGGCCAGCGCTCGTAGTCGAAGTCGTGCAGGAGTGCGGCAAGCCCCCAAAGCTCCTCATCGGCGCCGAACTTGCGCGCATAGGCGCGAACACAAGCTTCGACGGCCAGCATGTGTTTTCGCAAGCTTTCAGACTGCGTGTGCTCGCACAGAAGTTTCCAGGCATCGTCGCGGGAAGGCATGCTGCGGATCCTCCGAAGAACGCTACAGCATACTCCAAGGGGTGAAAATGTGCCGAATCGGAAAGCATCGCGAAAGGGAAGACACACACAAGATATAGTTGTGCATCGACAGTTCGAACACAAGCGGCAGAAGCAGCGACCCATTCCCGTCCGGACGGACAGGCGAAAAACCGGCGTAAACCCCGACGATTTCGGCTGTTTTCCACAAAAAAACTTGAAAAATGCCCTTGACACAAAATGTCATTTTAAGGGAAACTCCCATCGCGCCAGTAATTGCCTTCCCTCCGAGAACGTTCCGACGTTCCTCCCTATCCGCACGCCGGAAATACAAAAAGTCAGCGAGGAGTTCCGGTGTCGGTACAAATGGAAAAACAGACCATGATGAACACGTTGGAGATGGATCGGGAAGTCATACGCTGCAAGACCTGCGGACTGGTCCAGTATCGGACGCGAACCGGCAATTGCCGACGCTGCGTACGAGCGTTGCCTCAGCGGATGGAGTACTTGATTCCGCAGGAAGCGCCGCAAGAGCAGGCAGCACCTGAAGTGGCGACCGCGAAGTTCGCGAATCAGGAGACCGTGGAGAATATCGGTCAGCGGATTCGCCAACTGCGGGAATCACGCGGGATGACGCAGAGCCAATTGCAGTCGCGCTCGAAGGTCAGCCGTTCGTACCTTTCGCGCATCGAGAGTGGGCAGATGACTCCGAGCCTCGGAACTCTCGAGAAAATCTCGGAAGCGCTGAGCGTCGGGCTGAACCGGTTCTTCATTCCGGAATCGGATGGTGAGGCGCTGTTGGAAGATCCGTTCATCCAGGGGCTGCGGCCGTTCCTCCGCCAGCTCGACTGGGAACAGTGGCAATCCATTCTGAAGCGCTTGCAGGCCATCAGCGATCATGTGAACGCGGCCCCGATCAACCTGCGCCCTATCGGTAATCCGGCACGGCTGCCGCAGCCCGCGCCGTCGAATGGAAATGGCCAGCACGGGCACATCGGCCACGCCAGCCATTCGAGTGGGCTGATCCCCGCGCCAGCCCATGGTCAACCGCAGGGCTATCCGCTGCGGCGCCCAGGGATGCCGGTATTCCAGCGGCCGTTGGCGCGCTAAGAGAATTCTCGCAAGTGGTCTTACAAAAACGGCGCTCCGCTAACACGGGGCGCCGTTTTTGTTTATGGGTCAGGGAAGGAAGGTCCATCGATGCCTCGCTATTTCAAAGTTTTATGTACGATGCTTTTTCTGATGGCGCTCCTCGTAGGCAAGGGCATATCCCAAGTCCCCGCTTGCACGCCTGCTCAAGCGGAGCGTGCCGACACTGAAATAGATAGACTGCATGCATGGGACGATCTCTACAAATGGTACAAGGCTTATCAACATTGTGACGATGGAGTATTGGCAGAAGGCTACAGCGAGGCTGTGGCACGCGTTCTAGTAGATCACTGGTCCACTCTACCCAGGCTAGCTCAACTGGGGCGAAAATCCGCGGACTTCCGGAAGTTTGTCCTTTTGCATGTGGATGCTACGCTCGACACGAATGATATAGAGAAAATTAGGGCAAACGCACAGACGAAGTGTCCAGCGGGGTTGCGCTCGCTCTGCCGTGACCTAAGGAGCGAAGCAGTTGCTGCGCTCAAGCAGTAGACGCATTTCAACGGGAGAAATTGAAGCCCTGAGCTTTACTCCCGGATGACCGCCGCTTTCGACGCAGGCACTTCAATCCGCATGAGCCGGTGACTTGGATCCAGATAGAGTGTCAATTCGATGTCGCTGGTAGTGACTTTCAATCCTTCGTAATTTTTTCCGCCCGCGCTGACGGCACCGGCCCAATCTACGGTGATTGTCCCCGGCGTGAGTTCCTGAGGAATAAGAACAGAAAAGGTTTGCGTGCCGCGACGAGACCAATCGTAAATACGCGCGAGCACGGCGTATTGGTGGTAGAGATTGTTGTCCAAGACGACGATGAGTGGGGAATTGAACGAAAGATCCTGCTCGAACGGGCGGGCCCCTTGCATATTCAAAGTCATTTTCGCGACGCCGTTGGCAAAGACTACGTGCGCGCTATTGGTCTTGTCAGTTTGGGACGTCCAATCGTAGGCAACAGGCGCGCCACCCGGCTGAAGTGTGAGCGCACCAGTGACTGTCGTGGCTGGCGCCCCTTCTACGGAAAGATGCGTCGTGCCCTTGGCGATCCAGCCTCCGCTGCTCGGCGCTATTTCAAATTCCTCACGGCCAATCGATTTGCCGTCGACAATAATGGTGAGCTTGCCTTTTTCGGCGACAAGAACGGAGCCCTCAGGAGTCTTTTTTTGCCCGCCGTATGTGCAAACAACCACGGCGATTGCGGTGACAAGAAACACGGCCGCGAAAGAAGGGAATCTACGTTTCGATAGAAGAACATGTCTCATAATTCCATTTCCTCGGTCCAGCGAAGCATTTCCCCGGCGGCAAAACCCCTCTAAATCCCCCTGCGAATGCCGGAGCTAATGCTTCTACCTTTACTGAGGATCGCACATTCTTGTGCCACTTCTGAGCAGACGTGCTCAAAATCGCTACCCGCTTGTTGTGTCTCAAAACGAGGGCAACGTTTCAAGGCTGAGGCTCTTCGGCGGGCGTGGATGATGCACGCTCGCTGGTGGGCACCTCTACGATGCCCCGGCGTAAAATCTCCGCCACGACCCCCGCCGCATCTCCTGAGCTGTCCACGCGATAGTCTGCGAGCTGATAGGACGGAAGGCGCTGCGCGTAGAGGGCGCGGAAGCTCGCCTCGTCGCGAAATAGCGGACGTCCAGTCATGGTCGTACAGCGGGAGAGCAAGATTTCGATGGGAGTGTCGAGCCAAATCACTGGGATACCTGCGTTGCGCAAAAATTCGGGCGCGCCCGGCTGCGCATAAGTGCCTCCTCCGAGAGCGAGGATCGTGGATTCGCGAAACTCCACCGCGCGGCCCAGCGCGGTTCGCAATTGGTCCGCTTCCAGTTGGCGGAAGGCAGGCTCCCCGTGACGCTCGAAAAATTCCAGGATAGTTATGCCGGCGGCCTCCTCGATGCGTTCGTCGAGATCAACGAACCGCCAGCCCAGTTGGCGGGCGAGGCGAGTGCCGATTGTGCTCTTGCCGGAGCCCATGAAGCCGGCAAGGCAAATGACCGTGGCGCGCGGCTGCGGGCCGCGCACAGAGAGAGTTTGGCTCACAATCGCGAAAAGCGCGGGCTAATTGCGCCTCAGGATACGGATTGTACCACTGTAGGAGGAGAGTTCGACCTTGGCGAGTCCCTGGCCGACGGTGCCAAACAGGCTGTGGCTGAATTTGGGTTCGAAATGATGCTTGCTGTGCGTGTCGGGCTTCAGGAAATCCGGCGCCTGGTTGTCAACCGTGCCGCGATAAGTCTGCGCATTCAGGTCAAAGGAATTCCCGACCGCGAAGCGAACCTCGACAACGCCCCGGCCGCTGTTCATCGTGTACAGCCCCGTGCGGATGAAGTCGCCGTCATAGAGGATGTTGCCCGTCGTTGTCTTGAGATCGACACTGCTCAGGGCCGGCTGAAGAATCTGCGCGCTTCCGCTGACCGAATTGAATTCCAGTTTGCCGGAGCACACCGTGCAAATCAGCGAGCCGCCCACCGTCTTCACGATAATGTAACCGGAGACTTCCTTCAGGTGCACATCGCCCGCCACGCTCTGCAGCTTCATGTCGCCGTTCACTTGCTCGACCAGGATCAGCCCGGTCTGCGTTTTCAACTGCAGCTCGGTCTGCTCCGGCACCAGCAGTTGAAAGTTCGCTTCCACATCATGCGGTCCGGAAGAATTCACAAGTGAGCTGGCGCTAATGTCAATGCGATCCCCCACCTGTTCAATATCTATAGCTACTTTACCCGCAACTGAAGTGCTGTTAACGACCACTTCCCGATTCTTCCAGGACTTCACTTCAATCCGCCCATTGACGATGTTTTGAAGAGCCACCACGGGGCGATCTTTAACCGTGAAATGGCGTTCCTGGTGCTCAGGGGGAGCCGCAAGGCACGCCGAGGCGGCACAAAGGAGCAGGCCCATGCCCATACCGTTGAGCACAGCCCGATACGTCACTCTATTCTGGGGCCTCATTATTGTTCGCTCCTTCCATTATCCATCATTGCGGTGAGCAACTCGGCTTTCTGCTGGTAGGCCATGTTGAGATATTCCCGGGTCAACTGGTCCTGAGGATTCTGCTTCAAGCGCGCTTCACATTCCGCAATAAACTCGTTCAAGATCCGAAGGTTCTGACGCAGAGAAGCGTCTACCGCTGCGTTGTTCGCAAGTTGCCGTCGGGGCAAAGCGTCCTCAGTCTGGCTCAGGATGGTAGCGCTATCACTAAAGTACGCGTTCTCAGAGGGTGGTGGCTTAAGCTCGTTGTTGGATTCTCTTGGTTGAGGTGCTGGAGGAGTGAGAACTCGAGTCGCTTGCGTCTGACCCGCTGAGTCCTTCCTCGGGGCGACGGAGCTTTCTTTCGACGGCACCGGAGCCGTCACCTTCACGCTCTCCGTACTCTTGGGCGGCAGCGGATTCTGGGCAGAGTTACTCGATCCCATATGCCGCGCAACGTAAACACTACCCACAACCAAAAACAGACCCGCCGCGACAGTCGCCAGCACTCGCGGACGGAAGGACTGAGCAAAGCCTTGCCACCAGGGTTCCGCTACGACGTTCTCGACAATCTGTGGTTCCCGAATTACTCCTTCGGCTTCCAACTGCGCGCGGAGGGATACCCAAATCCGGTCGGGAGGATTTGCTTCGGCCGGAATGCGCTTGGCGGTAACCGCAATCGCGGAAAGATCCGCGAGAAGGTCCCGGCAAGACGCGCAGCCCGCAAGGTGCTGGCGGGCTTCGAGAGGCAGAGGGCTCAGTCCCTCTTGTTCCAGAACGGCTTCAAGTTCCTTACACTGCATACAACAAGCTCCGGAGGGAGCAGCACTGGGTGGCGCTCCCCGCCAAAATCTTTAACAGCGCAGTTGCACGTTGTGCCGTCCTCGACGTTGCACCCATTCTAGCTCATTCCTGTGAGCCCAAGTGCGCTTTAGCCGATCGTCGCTCCTGGCGCGCTTGCTCCCGGATTTGTTCCTGGAGAAGCTCGCGCAGCCGCGTACGGGCTTTGTGCAACTGCGACTTCGAATTCCCTACGGAACATCCCATGATGTCCGCAATCTCGTTGTGTTCGTAACCCTGGACGTCATGCAGAACGAACACCGTTCTGTAGCCCGGAGGAAGTTGCTCGATGGATCGCTCGAGATTCACCCGGTCGATGGCTCCCGACAATCGCAAATCCGCCGCGCCAACGTCACGCTTGGGTCCGCTGCCTTCGGCGTCCGGCTCCAGGGTTTCTTCCAACGAATCCGTCGGCAAGGATTTCTTTCGGAGGCGCATCAGCACGACGTTGACGGTCATGCGGTGCAGCCAGGTGGAGAAAGCCGACTCGCCGCGGAAGGTGCCGATCTTGCGGAAGAGCTGAAGAAATGCCTCCTGCATCAGGTCTTCGGCATCCGCAGGATTCCCGACCATTCTCAAGCACAAGGCGTAGACGCGACGGCCGTGAAGTTGATAGAGGAACTCGAAAGCGGCGGCATCCCCCGATTGAGCGCGGCGGATGGCTTCCGCTTCTGTCCACGCAACCGGCTCGGCTGGTCGTTGACGGGCCAACTGTCCAATAGCGGCGCCACTAGTAGTTCGGATGCGCCGAGTCTCCCTGAAAGTTGTCCCTAGAACGGAGCTGGAGGAACACATATGCCCCTAATAGAAGGCAGAAGGCCCTAATAGGTTGCACGAGGTAGCGGGCCCCGTTTCCAAGGATGCACTATTGTCCCTTGAGGAAGGCAATCCGTCTATGGGCAACATGACGGGCGCGGGCAGCCAGGGGTGCGTGCGAGGACGCCGCCCGGTCCTCCAGGGAGGCAAGGAAGACGGCCAACTGAGCGTCGGGAAGCGCATGGAGAAAAGACTTCAGGATGACGATCGCCTCGCGCAGGCACGTATTCAGGTCGTAGTGGATGGCATCGAGCAATTCCCATTCGCGCTCCGGCTGCAGAGATTGGGCGTCCAGGAGTTCCTCGACTGCAGATCCAAAGCTGTCGTCGAGTTCCTCGACCAAATCGGCGAGAGCATTGATCTTGGTAAGAAACTGCGATCGGCGAGTGAGAAGCACCCGGCTGAAGAGATCATTGAAGCGCGCCACACGCTGGCTTCGAGAATTCTGGAAATTCTCCGGGTTCAGAGGGGCCAGATTCGGAGTGGCTCCAAAATGCTTGGCGTGTTCCAACATGCCTCGCAGCAGCGATTGAAGCGGGTGAACGAGCCGCTGGCAGAGCGCCGGGGCAACCGCCAGGACCTGGTATGCTTTCGCAGTCCTCCCGTAGCGGCGCAGGCCGATGGACTCGTCCAGCGTCACACTAAACATCGCATAGGCTGTCTCGAGCCGGCGAACGTGACTTAAATAGGTGTGGGACTTGTCACCCGTCAGAGGTTTTCGCCAATCCTGGGACACTGAGCCAGTGCGTGCCTGAAACACCCGCAAACGCACAGCCTACCTCCGTAAAACGTCTTCAAAGTATAGCAAAATTCTTACGAAAAGGTAATATTAAAATTCCGTCATGAACCACAGTTCCATTTTGGAACTCTTCCTTCGGTCTTCTCTTGCCCCGAATCCTTCCCGGATTCCTTGCCCTGATCCTTACGCCGCATTTATACTCCTCTGGAAGCAACTTGGAAAGGACCAGAGCCCTCTTGCAATTCGAGCCTCAAGACCAATTCCAGCAGCGGCAAAAAAAGCTCGAAGAAATCCAATCCCTTGGCCATGAAGCATTTCCACGGGAATTCCGCTGGACGGACACCCCCGCCGATCTCGTCAAGAAATACTCCGGGGCGACGGGAGCCGAACTGGAAGCCGACCGCAAGGAAACCCGCGTGGCTGGCCGGGTCGTCTCCTACCGGCTCATGGGCAAGGCCGGATTCGCGCACCTGCAAGGTTCGGGGAAGCGCATCCAGATCTATGTAAGGAAGGATGAAGTGGGAGAAAAAGGATTCCAACTCTTCCACCTGCTGGACCTGGGCGACCACATCGGCGTGCGCGGCCACATGTTCCGGACAAAGACCGGCGAACTAACCGTGCGCGTTGAGGAGCTTTTCTTTCTGTCCAAGGCGCTGTTGCCGCTTCCGGAAAAATGGCACGGCCTGGTGGACATCGAATTACGCTACCGCCAGCGGTATGTGGACCTCATTGCCACGGAAAAATCGCGGGAAGTGTTCGAGACCCGCGCGCGGATTATTCGCGAGTTGCGCCAATTCTTCGATGGGCGTGGCTATATCGAGGTGGAAACGCCCATGATGCAGCCCATCGCCGGCGGCGCGACGGCGCGGCCCTTCGTCACCCACCATAATGCGCTGGACATTGATCTGTACTTGCGCATCGCTCCGGAGTTGTATTTGAAGCGCCTGACCGTGGGCGGCTTCGACCGTGTGTTTGAAATCAACCGGAATTTCCGGAATGAGGGCATCAGCACTCAGCACAACCCGGAATTCACCATGCTGGAGTTTTACGAGGCCTACAGCAATTACCAGGATCTGATGACCCTGAACGAAGCGCTTTTTGCTCAACTCGCGGCCAGCATTACCGGTTCGACAAAAGTGAAATTCGGCGAGCATGAGTTGGATTTCGGCAACATGGAACGCCTCACCATGCGCGAAGCCATCGTGAAGTATTGGCCCGTTGGAGCGGGCATCGCGCCAGCTCTGCAGGAATTGGCTTCACCCGGCGGTCCTCAACGCGCTGCGGAGCGCTACAACGTGTGGGCGAAGGCGAATCACGCAGAATCCGCCGCCGCGAAGGGCACGCTGTCTGACGGTGAGTGGATTGGATTGCTTTTCGAAACTATCGCCGAGGACAAATTGATTCAGCCGACCATTCTCTACGATTTCCCAACCGACATCTCGCCACTTTCAAAGCAAAAACCCGACGATCCCTCCTTGACCGAGCGCTTCGAAATTATCGTTGCCGGCATGGAGATCGCCAATGGCTTCTCTGAGCTGAATGACCCTGCGGAGCAGGAGCGCCGCTTTCTCGCGCAGATTGCGCACGGCGGAGAAGAAGTTCCAAAACAGTTGGACACGGATTACATTCGCGCGCTCTGCTACGGCATGCCTCCCACCGCGGGCGAAGGCATCGGCATAGATCGTTTGACAATGCTGCTGACCGATTCCCACTCTATCCGCGACGTGATTTTCTTTCCCTTGCTTCGCCCCGAAGCCAATCCGGATGACGCGCGTGGTCACGGCGAGAAAGCGTAAAGGACGAGCAACCGCATGAGCTTCGAATGGTTCGTGGCCAAGCGGTACCTGCGGTCGCCCAACCGCCCTGCGGTCTTGCGGCTGATCACAGCCTTCAGCGTGTTGGGCGTTGCCGCTGGTGTGGCCACGCTGGTGATCGCCCTGGCCATGAACAGCGGCTTCCGCGAAACGCTTCAGGACCGCTTGCTGGGCGTCACGGCACACATCTCTCTGACTCGTCCCGGCTCGAGCGGGATCCAGAGTTACAAAGCGTTGGCCGCGAGTCTTCAACAAATGCCCGGCGTCAATTCCGTCACGCCCGCCATCTATGAAACGGTGCTGCTCTCCTTCGGTGGGCAAGCGCGAGGCGTAGTCATCAAGGGAATCGACACCACGCTCGAGAAAGGCGGCGACCAAGCGCTGCGCAAATTGTCCGCTGGCCGGCTGGATTTCTTGCCGGATCCTGACGGCATAGACGCTTTGCTTGTCGGAAAGCAACTGGCCGGCGAGTGGAAACTCCAGCCCGGCGACTATGTAACCCTCACGAGTCCCCAAGGCCGGCTCACGCCGTTTGGATTGCTGCCGCGCACGAGGCGCTTCCGGGTCGCAGGGGTTTTTGATTCCGGTTTCTACGATTACGACGAAAACTGGTGTTTTGTCGCCTTACCCGCGGCGCAATCGCTGGCGGGCACGGGAGACGTCGTGAACGTGCTGGAGCTCCGCCTGACGAAGCCCGAGCAAGCGAGCGAAATTGCCCAGGCGGTCGAGCATGCAGCGGGTCAGGGATTCACGGCGGCCACATGGATGGAAGAGAACCGCGCCCTCTTTCGCGCTCTGCGCCTGGAGAAGCTCGTCACCGCCATCTTCATCGGCCTCATCACGTTCGTGGCCGGATTAAACATTCTCGTTGTGCTTTCCATGACTGTGACCGACAAGGCGAAGGACATCGCCGTTCTGCTTTCCGTGGGTACGCGACGCGAGCAAGTGCGGCGAATTTTTCTACTGCTCGGGCTGGCCATTGGCGCGACCGGCACTGCAGTCGGCCTGATCATCGGATACTCGTTCAGTTGGGTCGCGGGAACCTATCATCTGATTCCGCTTGATCCTCAGGTTTACGCCGTGGAGTATGTGCCGTTCCATCCAAACTTCTTGGATGGCGTGTGGATTGCTGCCGCCGCGCTGGGGATCGCGATGCTTGCCACGGTGCTGCCCGCGCGAGAAGCCTCCCGCTTGTTGCCTGTGGACATTCTTAGGTTTGAATGACGAGAACCTGCACATGCTGCCTCGGGACTCCCTCCCGGGCTTTGGCCGCCGATTTGCTCCTAAGAAGCATACCTGTGTGGCGGGCTTGGGAGGCACGGGCTTACCCAAAGATCGCTTCCTGAGAATCTGCGCACAAGCCATTGAAAGAAAGGTAGTTGCGGGCGCTTCAAAAACGCGCCTGCACCCGCGATTTTTGCACCGGGTAGCGGGGGTAAGGAAATGGGAAAAGGCTAGGCCAGAAGGAGTCAGGAGCAGTTCGAGAACTCAAGTAGTCCCAAGTGATAGGCAGAGCATCTTTATAGATAGGTGAAGATTGTTTCGGGTGCAAACATCACAGCCCGGCGGCGCTTGCGATGGGATAATTTGAGGAAAGAAGCAAAGGCAGGATCGCCAAGAAACGAAGCGTATGAGCACTACAGCCAACTCCAGCGAAGCGGTCCTGGAAGCGCGCGGTTTGAAAAAAACCTACGGCGCGCCGGAGAAGAAACTCGAAATTTTGGTGGACGTCAACCTGCAATTGCGCGAAGGGGAGATGGTGGCAGTGGTCGCGCCGTCCGGCGCCGGAAAAAGCACTTTGCTGCACCTGCTGGCCGCGCTAGACACTCCAACAAGCGGTACAGTATACTTTGCGAATAAAGCGATTGAAACACTTGAAGACGCGGCGCTCGCGGAATATCGCAATCGCGCCGTAGGGTTTCTCTGGCAGAGGCACCAACTGCTGCCCGATTTTACGGCAGCTGAAAATGTTGCGATGCCGCTGCTGGCGCGTGGAGAGCCACATTCGAACGCGTTGCGGGAAGCGCGGAAGTGGCTCAAAGAAGTGGGCCTGGAGGACCGGGCCGAGCACCGCGCAGGGGAGCTTTCGGGCGGGGAACAACAACGGGTGGCTATTGCCAGGGCGCTCATTACGGGCCCGCGGGTGCTGCTCGCCGATGAACCGACCGGAGATCTGGACGAGCAGAACGCTTGGGCTGTGTTCGACTTGATTCAGCGTCTGCACAGAAGCCACGGGTTGACCTCGTTAGTCGCGACGCACAACCTGGCTCTGGCGGACCGTTGCGACAGGATCGTGGGGCTCGAACACGGCGTTCTGCGGACTCGCCGCGTGAAAAGCGCTGCGGGGGAGACTCCAGGGGGAGAAGCGAGCTAATCGTGTTTGAACGATACACTGAAAAAGCGCGGCGCGTCATATTCTTTGCCAGATATGAGGCCAGCCAGTACGGCAGCCCTTACATCGAGACCGAGCACCTCTTGCTCGGGCTGATGCGCGAGGACAAGGCGCTGGCCAGCCGCTTCCTGCGTCAGCAGGGCTCCATTGAATCCATACGTAAAGAGATTGAGGCGCGCATCACCATCCGCGAACGCATTTCCACCTCCGTGGAAGTGCCGTTGAGCGCGGAGTGCAAGCGTATCCTGAACAGCGCCGCGGAAGAAGCCGAGCGGCTGGGACACAAGCACGTCGGGACAGAGCATCTGCTGTTGGGAATTCTTCGGGAAGAGAAGTGCTTCGGCGCGGAAATTCTGATGGAGCGCGGCCTGCGGCTTTCCGTCCTCCGCGAAGAATTGTCACGGACCGCGGGCGAGAAAAACACGGCGGCGCGGCCCAAAGAGACCTCGCTGCTGGCCGAGTTCAGCCGCGACCTGACCCAAGCGGCCTCGGAAGGCAGCCTCGATCCCCTGGTGGGGCGCGAAGGTGAGGTCGAGCGCGTCATCCAGATTCTCTGCCGGCGCACGAAGAACAATCCGGTCCTTATTGGTGAGCCGGGCGTCGGAAAAACCGCGATCGTCGAAGGACTGGCGCAGCGCATCAGCGATGGCGACGTGCCGCCGTTCCTCTCCGACAAGCGCATTTTGTCGCTGGACCTTTCGCTCATCGTCGCCGGCACGAAATACCGCGGCCAGTTCGAAGAGAGATTGAAGACCATCATGAAGGAGCTGATGGAGAGCCAGAACTCCATCGTCTTCATTGATGAGTTGCATACCCTGGTGGGAGCAGGCTCGGCGGAAGGCTCTTTAGACGCTGCGAACATTCTGAAGCCGGCACTCTCTCGCGGCGAGATTCAATGTATCGGCGCCACGACTCCGGGCGAGTACCGCAAGTCGGTCGAGAAGGATCGCTCCCTCGAGCGGCGGTTCCAAGCCGTCAAGGTGCCCGCCCCGACCGAAGACGAAGCCATCCAGGTCATCAATGGCGTGCGCGAACGTTACGAGAAGTTCCACGCCGTCAGCTACACGGACGAGGCCCTGCGTTACTCTGTCTATCTCTCCAGCCGCTATATTCCTGACCGTTTCCTCCCCGACAAAGCCATTGACCTCATTGATGAAGCGGGCGCCCGCGTGAAGTTGCGCCAGGCCTCCGTTCCGGAAGAAGTCAGCGAAGTGCAGAAGCGCGTCAAGTTCATCACCCACCGCATGGAATCGGCGATTGCGGCGCACGAGTTCGAGAAGGCGCGGTTCTACTCCGAAGAAGAGCGCAAGGAGAAAGAGAACCTGCGCGTGTTGCGCGAGCGCTACAAGCTCGATGACGCCTCGACCGGGATTGTGACCCGCGAGGACATCGAAGAAGTTGTCTCGCGCTGGACCGGCGTCGCGGTGACTGCCATCAAGGAAGATGAACAGCAGAAACTCCTGCGCATCGAACCCGAACTGCACAAGCGCGTCATCAGCCAGGACAAGGCCATCACCGCTCTCGCCCGCGCCATCCGCCGCAGCCGCGCGGGTCTGAAGTCGCCCTCGCGCCCCGTGGGGTGCTTCTTCTTCCTTGGGCCGACTGGCGTCGGAAAGACCGAAGTGGCGCGCCGCCTTGCGGAATTCCTGTTTGGCTCCGAAAAGTCGCTCATTCGCTTCGACATGTCGGAATTCATGGAGAAGCACTCGGTTTCGAAGCTGATTGGCGCCCCCCCAGGCTACGTGGGCTATGAGGAGGGGGGCCAGATGACCGAACGCGTGCGCCGGACGCCGTATTCGGTTATCCTATTGGACGAAATCGAGAAGGCGCATCCCGACCTCTTCAATATATTGTTGCAGGTGTTTGAGGACGGGCAGCTGACGGATGGTCTGGGCAATACCGTCGATTTCCGCAACACCATCATCATCATGACTTCCAATCTCGGGGCGCGTCATTTGCAAAAGCGCACCTCGATCGGCTTCCAGTCCGGCATCGATGAGGCTGGCCTGAAGAGCTTGGAAGATCTCGTGCTGGGAGAAGTGAAGCGGGCGTTCAATCCGGAGTTTCTCAACCGGCTGGACGAGATCATCCTGTTCAATCCGTTGGGCGACGAGGACCTGCTGCGGATTATTGATCTGCTTGTCGGGCAATTGAACGACACGCTTATCCATCGGCAGGTGCAAGTCGTTTTGTCGCCGGAAGCACGCCAGTGGATCCTCGAAAAAACGTGCGCGGACCGGAATTACGGTGCGCGGCCGTTGCGGCGGGCGTTGCAAAAGTACGTGGAAGACCCGCTGTCCGAGGCATTGATTCAGGGTGGAATTCAGAGGCCGGCAACGTTACAGATCTACGTTGCAGGAGACGGCCTCGCGTTCCGGCCGGTGGGTGAGGCAACCCCAGTCGTCCACTAGCGAATCAGACGCAACGTGTGACCGCGAAGCGGCCTAGGTGCCTTTGGGGCCGTGAAGCGAAGTACGCGCAGCCAGCCCGTACCGGGTCTGGCAGGAGAATAACAACTTGGGTTTGGGGGCGCGGCCTTGAGCCGATCAATGGCCGCTCAAAGGATAGTCTGCTCTTCACTAAACATGTACGCCCAGCGTTCATGGGGGGCGTGTGTCTTTTCTTTTGTGCTGCTGTTTTTCCTCCTTTGCAGCAAGAGCTTCGCTACAGAAACCCCCAGGGCATTTGGCGAGAGCGCCAATTCAACGAATCGCAGGACTCTCTTCCACGGCTCGCTGGATAAAACGTCTCTGGAAGAAAAGATCGAAGAGGCGCTGCCGCCGAGCGAAGCCCAAGGCAGCCTGCGCGCCGAAGCGCAAGCGTTCATCGAGCTCATCGCATTTGAGGGCAATCGCCGCATTCGCAAGGATACGCTTCAAGCACGCATTTTCAGCCGCGAGAACGATCCGTACAATGAAGACACTCTGCGACGGGATTTTCAAGCTTTGTGGAACACCCAATTTTTCGAAGATGTGAAGCTACAGGTGGAAGAAGGCACCAAGCCGAATGGCAAAATCATCGTCTTCATCGTAAAGGAACGCCCGGTTATCCGCAGAATCCGTTACGACGGCATCCACTCCGTTTCGGAATCCGACATCCTGGACCGCTTCAAGGAAAAGAAAGTGGGGCTGACGGTGGAAAGTCAGTTCGACCCCACGCGCATCAAGAAGGCCGAAGTAGTGCTCAAGGAACTCCTCGGCGAGCACGGTAGGCAGTTTGCGACCGTGACGCCGCAGTACGAAAGAATCGCCTCGAGCAACGCCGTCATCCTGGTGTTCAAGATTAATGAAGGTCCAAAGGTGAAGGTCGGCAGAATCAACTTCACCGGAAACCACGCCTTCAGCCGCCGCAAGCTGATCCGAGCGATGCGCCACGACCGACCCTATCAAATCCCGCTTTATATTCGCGAGATCAACGTGATGTCCAAAACCTACGATCACGACAAATTGATCGAGGACATCGAAGTCGGAATCCGCGGCTTGTACCAGGACAACGGCTATTTTCGCGTGCTGGTGAAGGACCCCATTGTCGAGAATATTGATACGGAAGGCTGGCGCATGGGCCTGCCCCTCACGGGGAGGACCCATGGCAAGGCTGTCAACATTACCATCCCCATCGAAGAAGGAGAGAGATACAAGATGGGGACGCTGAGGATCGTCAGCGCTGACCCCGACAAGGCTCTTTCTTTGAAGGTGGAAGCGCTCAAGGGCGCTTTCCCCTTGAAAACGGGTGACATTTTCTCCGCCGCCAAGATCCGCAAAGCCATGGAGGAGTACACGAAGATCTATGGCCAGTTCGGTTTCATCGATTTCACTCCGGAGCCGGGCTTCGACATTGACGACCAAACCAAGCGGATTGACGTCACCTTGAAATTTGACGAAGGCAAGCAATACTACGTCCGCCGCATCGACTTCTCCGGCAACACCACCACGCGCGACAAAGTGATCCGCCGCGAGCTCCTGATTGACGAGGGCCAGTTATTTGACAAGCACCGCTGGGAAGTCAGCATCCTTCGCCTGAATCAACTCGACTACTTCGAAAAACTCGAAGCCGACAAAGCCGCCGAGATCAAGCGTAATTCCAAAGATGGCACCGTTGACATTCTTCTGAAGCTAAAAGAGAAGGGCAAACAATCCATCGGTTTGCAAGGCGGCGTCAGCGGGCTCATGGGTGGTTTCATTGGCCTGACCTATCAGACCAACAATTTCCTCGGTCTTGGCGAAACCCTGACACTTTCCGCGTCTGTGGGTCAATACTCGCGCAACGTCATGTTCGGGTTCACCGAACCTTATCTCTTCGACCGGCCGATCTCCTCCGGCTTCACGATTTTCTCTTCTTTGTACAAATTCAATCAGGCGCAGCAAGCGGCTCTGTTGACCGGACAACAGGTCAGCATTAACCCTCAGTACATCCAGAATTACAACCAGAACAGCACCGGCTTTACGACCTTTGCCAGTTATCCTTTGCGGCGCTATGCCTTCACTCGCGTTGCGCTCACCTACGGTCTGACGCGCACCAATATCAGCACTTACAACCAGGCTTCACAGCTGCTCTTCACGCAATTGGAGTATCGCAGCATCGCGGGGCCCAGCGCCTTGAACGGGATTCTGGCAAGCACCATCACCGCCTCGATCAGCTACAACACCATTGACAACCCGATCAACGCCACGCGCGGGAGGAGTTATTTCCTTTCGACCGCCTTCACCGGCGGACCCATCGGCGGCAACGTCAATACCATCACCACCACCGGCGAGTACAAGTTCTTTCACCCCATCAACCACAAGCGCAACTCCCTGGGCTTCCGTTTCATGTCTGCCTGGACCACTGGTTACGGCGGGAAGGAAGTGCCACCCTACAGCCGCTTCTATATGGGAGGCGAGAACGATCTTCGGGGATTCGACATCCGTGGCATCTCACCGGTGACCTACATCCCCAGCGTCGTCAATCACGCCATCTCCTTCCCCTACCAGGGAAGGTCAGTCTCGATTAACGTGCCCATGGTGGCCTACACCATTACTTTCCCCGGGGGAGACATCCAGGGCGTCGGGAACGTCGAATACCGGATTCCCATCGCCGGACCGGTCGGCATGACGCTCTTCGCGGATCTTGGCACCAACGGCATCTTGAATAGGAGCGCTTTGAGATTAAATCCGACTGGCGTGCAAACCATTAATCAACAGTTTCCGCTGGTCAATCAGACCGATCAACTCCAGATCGCCCCGGGCACCAATTTTAAGCTGCGGAGTTCCACCGGCGTTGAGTTCAACGTGAACTTGCCGATCGTGCAAGCGCCATTTCGGATCTACTGGGCATACAACCCTCTTCGACTGCATCAAAGTTTGTTTGCGCCTTATGCGCAGGTGAACGCCAGGAACGTGGCCATCACTTGCTACAACATGGGGCTGCTGAACCCGATCGTTCCTTACAACCCCAGCAATCCCAATATCGAGAGTTGCGACCCGATCGTGCTACAGCCCCTTCAGACGATTCTGCAGAATCCAGGAGGATTGCATTATTTTGAGCCCAGGAGCACTTTCCGGTTCACCGTCAGTCGCACGTTTTAGGGAGACGTCCGTCATGAAGTTGCGAAACAATTCGATTCTCACTGTGGCCATGCTTGCCGGCTCGCTCGGATGGCTGGCGGGCTGCGGCAAAAGCGCAGTCAATGTCATTACGATCTCGGTGAGTCCGTCGTCCGCGACGGTCCTTGCAGGACAACCGCAAAACTTCACCGCGACCGTCTCTGGCACCACCACGTTGACGGTGTCCTCGTGGCCTTGCACATACTCCTATATCCCCATTCCCACTCAGTCTACGCCCAACCCGAAGGCCGTGACCGGCACCTGCACTTCGGGCAGTACCATCACCGGCGTGACCGGGAAGATTGGGACTTGGACGATTTCCACCACCAACAATTCCAACGTGCTGACCTACACGGCTCCCGCCTTGGCCGACTTTCCGAACCCCGTGCCGACTTTAACGTTTACTGCCACCGCCGACGCCGACAAGAAAAAGACCGCAACTGCCACCGTGAACCTGGATTCGGGAATCCGCGTGTCCATCACGCCCGCCGCCGCCACAGTTCCCGTGGGCCTCACGCCGCCACAGACCGCCGTTTTCTACCCTTCCTTCCTCAACGCCAATGCGTCCGGCCAACAATTCAAACTGGTGCAACCCAATAGCGCATCTTCCACTACTTCCGACCAAACCGCGACTCCGTTGACTGCCGACACATGCGATCCCAATTGCGGCACCATTGATAATGCCACTGGTATTTACACCGCCCCATCCACCCTGCCCACGGACACCAAGCCCACAGGCAGCAAGTCCACAAACCCCACTACTGTGTACGTCGTGGCATGGAATTCCGCCGACCCGAACCACTATGCCATTTCCAACATCACTCTCGTGAGCGCCACGGCCAATGCCATCACTTTCGACAGTATCTATCCGGGAACCATCGCGGCCGGAGGTTTGCTCCAGGACATTTTCCTGGATGCCAGAAACCTCCTGAACACGACGCTGATCAACTTTATTCCGCCAGCGGCGGCATCCGATTTGACTGCATCCTCCGGCAATCCGCTGGGCACCACCCAGATCTTCACGATTCCGATTTCCTCGGAGTACTGCACTCCAAGCGCCGCGGACGTGACACCTGTGGTGACTTGTGATGCGTCCATCATGACGCGTGTTCGCTTGAACGCCACGCAATTATCGTTGGCGGAACCGGACGCCAATCATCCTGCGTGGATCATGATCCCGAACCTTCCGGGTACACCTTCGGCAACGGCGCCTTGCATAACTGTCCCCAACTCCGGGACGTCAACCACCGCGATTGCCTGCCCGTTGCACATCGTGAACGCCAGCCCGACATTGGTGGCCGCAGTTCCGGACAGCTTCCCGCAAGTTTCCACGAATGGCACCATTACCTTGGGCGTGGATGGAGGCTATTTCGGGGCCACCGGCAGTCTGGTCAATTTGACTTACGCTGGCCAAGCGACCCTCGTGCAGACCAGCGGTTCGGGTCCTCGGAAGATTCTTGGCACCAAGGATAATTTCCAGCTTCCCAACCCGGGACTCTATGAACTTTCAATCGCCAGCAGTGCTACGGTTGGCGCCCCGCCCATGTTCTTGACCGCAACCACCAATGCGGCGGTGCAGCCCAACTTCAGCACCGCCCCTGTGCCCGTCACGGTTCCCCTCAACACCACCGCAAGCTCTGGAACAAATCTGGCCCCCAGCAGCGTCGCGGTGAACTCCGTCAAGGGCTATGCAGTGATTGCCGAGCAGGCTAGCGCCACTCTGCAACTCGTTGACTTGACTGGTCCCACGCCGGCGCAGGTCGGCGGTCCGGTGCCCATGGGCGGCACAGCCTCGGGCCCCACCAGCGTTGTCATCGACGACCAATTGACAGTCAACGGCGGCGATTTGGGAATCGTTGTCAGCAGCGGCGACAGCACTCTCTACCTGTACTCGATCACGCCGCAGGCTTCTCCCTACTTCACCCTGGTGGGTTCCGTCTCGGTCGATCTCAGAACCCTTTTGCAACAGCCCTCGGCGACCGGTCTCGGAACTCCATTTTCCTTCGGCGTCGATCCCGGCACGCATCTCGGCGTAGTGGCTTATACGGGTACGAACGTCGGTACGAACATTGGATTCATCGTGGATGTGAATCCCAATGGCGTTGACGGCCACACCTGCTTTTTGCAGGGACAAACTAACCCTTGCGTCGTTGCGCCGGTATCGCTCCTCACGGGGCCGACACCCCAAGTGGTGATGCAGCCCCAGGCGCCGCTGGCCTACGTGACTCCGGGCGGAGCCAACGGGACGACCGCAGTCGTGGACCTTCTGCAAAGAGCCACCACGGTGAACATTCTGCCCGCAGCTTCTTCGACCACTGCCACCGGCGCTTTCCGCGCGGCCGGCATCACGACCATCAAGACCGCCACGCCGCACGGCATCAATCCCGCGTTGGGTGGCACGGTCATCATCGCGGGCGTCACTACCACGACGACAGGCTCAAATTTCAACGGAACCTTTTTCGTCTCCGTGATCGATCCCTATACCTTTACCTACGCGCAGACGGGCATGCCCGACGATCAGGAAACGAACACCTCGAGCAGTCCCGGCACTGTGCAGTACGGCAGTCCCTACTACACCTTCAGCACTTCCAGCAACGTCTCCGGTGCGGCCATCAATCCAGTGACTCGCACCTTCGCTTACGCCGATTTCGCATCTTTTAATGCGCAGATCGGTTTCATCAGCACGCTGGACCAGTCCCTGACTTCGCTCTCTCTTTCCGCGGGCAGTTGCAACGGATGCACCCCTACTCCGAGCGGCGGCCCGGAAAACGGCTTCCGTTCTGTTGCCTTCGATCCGTTTACCAACGTGCTTGTGGCTTACAACCCCGGAGTGAACGTGGGTTCGAATTTCCCTGAGAATTCGATTTCCCTGATTAATCCGGGAGGTCCTGCGGCTAACAGTTCGACCAATCCCGCGTATCGCATCATTGCGGCCATTCCCACGGGGCAGGTCGGGACCGGCTCCTATACGCCTGCGGGCGGAGCGTCTTCGGTGACTGTGTACGGCCCGATGGCCTACGATCCAAAGTCGAAGTACGTGTTGGTCGCCAACGCCGGAGGCAACACCCTCACGTACATGAATCTGGATCCTTCGAATTCATTCCAGAAAGTGCACATCCAGTCTATGCAGTTGCCGGATACGAGTTGCACAACTCCTCAGACGTGCTTCGCCGTGCCCGTCTATCAGCCCCTGTTGGGTTCTCTGAGCCCGGCGACCACTTGCAGCCCTGCCGACCCGCAGAAGCCCTGCATGCCGCAAGCGGTGCAAGTCGGCAAGGATGCCGTAGTCCGCGTGCTCGGTCAGGGTTTCAGTTCTGGAGGAGGTTCGCCGGTGGCGCGGCTCGACGGGCAAACGGCAATCACGCCTCCGGGCCAGTCTACTGCGGCACAGATTAGCACCACGTTTGTGAGCGACAGCGAAGTGGACGTCAGCATTCCTGCAGCGGCCCTTTTCGCGCCGCACGACTACGCGCTGGATGTTCAGTCGAGTGCCGGTGGCGAAACTTCCAATGCCATCGATTTGCACGTCGTCGGGATTTCGGATGTAACCCCGGCTTGCGCGCCTACGGCCAGCTTCCCCCAGGGTCCCGAGGCTGTGGCGATCGACGAGTCTCGCCGCATCGCTCTGATCACGAATTACGCCTGCAACAGCGTCTCGATTATCAATCTTGACGTCACTGGGCTCGCTTATCCCGGAATGCCGTTTGGGAGCATCCTGAGTTCCGTGACCGTGGGGGCGCAGCCCATCGGCGTTGCGGTGATGCCACGGTTCGGCTATGCCGTGGTGGCGAACAACGGTGTGTCACCTACGGGGACGGCTTCGATCCTTAACATCAGCAATCCCCTGGCCCCCAATGTTGTTACTTGGACCGTCACTTCCGGCTCCACGAACTCCACATCAAACGCCGTCACTGTAGGAATCGCGCCTGTTGGCGTCGCCATTGACCAGGATCGCGCTCTCGCTCTGGTCGCCAACAGCGGCTCCAACACGCTTTCCTCGATTGACTTGACCGTCCTGCTTCCGACCGCCGTGACTACCACGGCGCCCGCGGCGACAACCATCGGGCTTAGCGGACCCCCGACGGCCATCGCCGTGGATCCCAACCGGGCCATCGCTGTGGTCACCAACATTCAAAACTCCGGCACCACCAGCGTGTCCGGCGGATTGGACGTGGTCAATCTCGCAACTACGCCTCCGTCGAGGAGCAGCACTTCCTCCGTCTCATCGTTGACGGCAAATCCCACGGGCATCGTCTACGATCCCGGCAATCCCAACACTTCACCCGTCGTCGTTGGGCTTTTCTATGCCACGTCCACGCAGCAGAACGCCGTCTATGCGTTCAATCCGGACACGGGAACCTCACAGACCATTCGCGTGGGGGTCAATCCGTACTCTGTCGGGTTCAACTATCAGACCGGGACCCTGCTCAGCATCAATTCCACTTCGAATACGAGTTCGGTGATCGATTCACAGAATTTCAAGACCCGCCAGACTCTGGGGATCAGCAGTCTTTCGCAATTCGCCGTCGCGGTGGACAACTTTACCAATACCGCCGTGATCGCGGACCAGAATAACAATCGCGTCGTGTTTCTGGCGCTCCCGAAATAGGGCATCCGCAAGGATGGAGATTCGTACAGGGGCTCAACCCCGATTGCGGCTCCGTTGGAAAGTCGGCTATACTAAAAATTTCTGGGTGCGTCACAACAAGATCTGTGAGGCCGCCGTCGGACTGGAGTTCGGACATCCCGAAGGGCTATGAGACCTACCGGTCGTCCTTCCTTCAAGAGGGATTACTGGAGACATTTAGCCGGACCATGGTCGAAAGAGTTCCGCAAAAGTTCAGGGTTGGCATTCCGTTCGCCGCAATTTGGAAAAGGAAGGCGAGCCCGGAGATAAACAAGGAGAATACAGTGAATTCGAGAAACATCATTCGTGTGGCGGTTCTCGGCGTGGCTTGCCTGCTGGGAACGATAGCCGTTCGGGCCCAGGCAGCGGCGGGTTCCGCTTCCACCGGCAAGATCGGCGTGATTAACGTGCGGCAGGCGATTGTCACCACCGCAGAAGGGAAACAGGCCTCCGCGGAGCTCCAGTCGCAGTTTGCTTCACGTCAGAACGAACTGGAATCCCTGAACAAGCAGATCAACGATCTCCGCCAACAACTCGCCGCCAACCAGACCACCTGGAGCGACGAGCAAAAGGCCAAAGCCACTCTCCAGGGACAGCGGCTGACCCGCTTGCTTGACCGCAAGCAGAACGAGTACCAGGAAGACTTGAACGAAGCGCAGCAGGAAGTGGTGGACCGCATCGGCCGGAAAATGATGGATGTTTTGGACCGTTACGCACGCGAGAACGGCCTTGTAGTCGTACTGGACACCTCGGCGCAGAATTCCCCAATTCTGTTCGGCTCGACCAACATCGACATCACCCAGGACATCATCAAGCAGTACGATCAGGCCTATCCGCTCAAGAGCGCTACTGCGGCGCCTGCTGCCACCAAGCCGGCTGCTACAACTCCGAAGACGACCACGCCTCCTGCAACCAAACCTTAGTTTCTGCTTCGACTGCTACGGGATCTCGCATGAAGCCCCGGCTGAACCCGGGGCTTCTCTTTTTCCTCCACCTTGTGGCGGCGTCACGACCCGAGGACAAACGCCGCATCTCGAGGTTCCTCTTCGTCGCTGGCTCCTATTCCACGATATTCCTCACTACAGGTAGCGCCTGTTATGATTAGGCATTCCTCTTTCCAGGCGGCCGGTCCATGCCATTCTCTCAGGGTTTCGTGGGAATACTCTCCCCTGTATCATTTCTCCGCTCATCAGCCATCTGGCGATCTCGGCGTCTACCCACTGTTTTGACTCTGGTCATGTTCTCCTTCCACGGTTGCGGCGGAGGTGGTTCCTCAAGTTCGCCGCCGGTGGCCCCAACGCCGCAATCTCTCAAGATCACCGCCCCCGGAGAAGCGTTCCTGGTTGGCGATCATGTCCAGCTTTCTGCGATCTGCACTTATAGCGACAACACAACCAAAGACGTGACTGCCAGCGCGACTTGGAGCACTGCGCCTTCGGCCGTTGCCACAGTCTCCGCCTCGGGCGTCCTGTCCGCACTCTCCCCCGGTTCAGTCACAGTATCGGCGGCATTCGCTTCGCTCAGTGCCAAAGTTCAAGCGTTTGTTTCCCAGGGATTAGTCACTCCCGGCGCCTCGGGCTTCTCTTGGGCTAGCGTAAACACGCAGGGCATGGGATACGTGACGGGACTGATAGCGCACCCGCTGGCGCCAAACGATATTTACATTCGTACCGACGTCGGCGGCGCCTACCGCTTCGATCGTAACAATCAGTACTGGATACCTCTCTTAGATCAGTACGGCAGACTGGAATCCGAGATCTACGGCATCGAGAGCATCGCGATCGACCCGACCGATATCAACACCGTTTACATCGCAGCGGCACACGGACGCACCATAACGGGATCCAATGTATTTTCTCCCGCCGAAGTGTTGGTCTCGCACGACCGCGGCACAACCTGGAGCGACACTGGCCTGGCGCAGCAAGCGCTCTACATCGGCCCCAACGATAGTTATCGCGGCACAACCGGTGAACGTCTGGCGGTGGATCCTTCTCAGCCCAGCGTGGTCTACTTCGCTTCCCGCCAGAATGGTCTCTGGCAAGGCACTTCTACCGCTTCTCCTCCCGCTATGAATTGGACCCAAGTAGGTGGTGGTTTGCCTGCCCCCGCGACTTCCCCCGGCATCAGCTTCGTTCTTTTCGATACCAGTGGGGGCGTCACGAGCACTGGTGCCACACGGAACCTCTACGCCGGCGTTTATGGGAGTGGAGTCTGGGCCAGTGTGGACGGCGGAATCTCCTGGTCTCAGATCAACGGCACGACCAACCCCGCTCGCGCCGCTGTCGCGACAGATGGAACTTTGTTCGTCACCTTCGGCGGTGACGAGGGAGGCACCACAGGCGGCGTCGCTCGGTACAAAGGCGGCACATGGACGGACGTCACTCCGCAAAACAATGGTAAGAGCTACTCCGGAGTCGCTTCGGATCCCACGAATCCTGCGATTGTGATGGTTGCAGTCAACTCGAATATGCAGATCTTCCGAAGCGCCGATCAGGGCAACACCTGGAGCGCGATTGCTGTCGGGACATTCTCCTATCAACCGCAGTATTACTTAGCGAACTCCTCCTCGTGGGGAAATGCGGCGTTGCTGATTGATCCGGCGAACCCGAAGCGAGTTTGGCAGACGAACGGATATGGTGTCATCGAAACCGATGACATCACCGCTGCCTCCACGACCTGGACGTGGCAGATGAACAATCTGGAAGAACTTGTAGTGCAGAAGGTTAAGGTTCCCCCTGTGCCGACTGTTCCTGGCAGCGGCCTGCCAGGAGCCGATCTCCTCAGTGTCGTCGCCGACATGGTGGGATTTCGTTATGCCGGCCGAGACATCGTTCCTCAAACTCCCATTGATAGTTTTCCATATGTCGCTCAGGGTACGGGCATCACCTATTGCGCCTCGCAACCGCAAAACGCCGCATTTGTGGGCTGGGACGAAACCAACGTCTCGGCTCCCATGTCAGGAATCACGTCCGACAACGGAATCACTTGGACTCATCTCCCCAACACGAGCCCGGGCACAGGCGGCAAGATTGCCATGGCCCCCAACGATCCCAAGAACCTGGTTTGGGCTCCTTACAATGCGATTCCGCATTATTCCCGCGACGGGGGCGTGACATGGCAAGTGGCTGCCTACAATGGCTCGTCTCTCCCGGCCTCGTGGCAATTGACAAACCCATGGTGGAATGGCGACGTGCTCGCTCCTGACCTCGTGGCTCAAAACACTTTCTATTACTTTGACAGCGGCAATTTCTATTACAGCTCAGATGGCGGAGCCAATTGGAATTTGGGAATCACCACTTGGCCCACGGATCCGCACTGGGTTCTGAATGTCAGCATCGTGCCCAATCCCGTTAAGGCCGGAGATGTTTGGATGACGTTCGCTCCGAACGCGAACCAGCCTTGGACGTACCAGCTTCTGCATTCCATCGATGGCGGCAAAACATTTTCGGCTGTAAGCACCTTGGCCAGCGCCAACTATGTTGCGTTTGGCAAAGGGAACTCGAGCACGACGCCCTATCTCTATGTCCACGGGCAGGTGCCGGGCGCTACGGCAGACGCCATTTACGAATCTGAAGACATGGGTGCCACATGGATTCAGATTAGCGACCCCACCCGAATGAAGTTCGGGCTGATCAACTCCCTCGAGGCCGACATGCGGACTCAGGATCTCGTCTATGTCGGCAATAGTGGGCGCGGCATCTTCTACGGTTATGGCCCGAAGTCTGGAATAACTCACCAGAGCGAACTGGCACGAAAACAAAGCTCCCCTTCACGCTAAGGGGGTGCAAAACGGACTGCGAAGCCAGCGCCAGGTGCCCCAGGTTCGGTGTTTCACCCTGGGGCCTGGGACGGCCTTTTCTTTTCACAATGCGCTTTGCAGAGGATCAGCAGGGTTCCGTCTTTGCGCCCTGTTCCGGCTGGATACTCCTGCCCGAAGTGCCCAACCTTGCTTTTGCCGTGTTGCCGCCATATACTTAGTGTTCGCTCTGTTACGGGTCGCACCATAGGGTGGGCGCAAGCCCACTTTTTTGTTGCTGCCGGATGGACTGAGCTTCAGACCGGCCTAGGCCGGGGAGTCTTTAGGTGAATTTGGAAAAAATCCGCGAAGCCGCCGAGCGTGTGGCGCGCTCAGAAGGCTTGGAAGTCGTGGATGTCGAGTGGAAGATCGGCAAGCAACGCTTCCTGCGGGTGTACATCGATCGGGTGCCTGCGCCAGCGTTATCCGATGCATCCGTGGAAGCGCCCTTGGAAGCGATTCATCGGGAAGAGGTTGCAGATCCCTACCCGAAAGTCAGCCACGGCGATTGCGAACGCGTCAGTCAGCAGTTGAGCGTAATCCTCGACGTCGAGGAATTGGTGCCCGGCCCGGGCTATATCCTGGAGATCAGTTCCCCGGGGATGGACCGGGCTTTGAAGACGGAGCGCGATTTTCAGAGGTATGCGGGACGCTCGGCGAAAATCTCCACCAGCGAGCCCATTGGCGAGGCCAAGTTTTTCGAGGGACGGCTGAAAGGATTCCTAGACGGCAAAGTCCGCATGGAGTTGAAAGGCAAAGAAGCGCGGATCGTGGAGATACCGCTCGAGACGATCCGCAAAGCGAATCTCGTGGTTGAATTTTAGGACTGGAACATGGCGAATCTGCTCTACCAACAAATCGAAATGTTGAGCCGGGAGAAGCACATTGAACCGGAAGTGGTGATCTCCGCCATCGAGGACGCCATGGTCGTGGCCGCTCGAAAGTTCTACAAGTCCGAAGAAGATCTTCGCGGGAAATTGAATCCGGAAACCGGCCAGGTGGACGTCTACTCCGTTATTACCGTCGTGGAAGAAGTCACCGACCCGAAGCGCGAAATCACCTTGGCCGACGCAAAGAAAAAAGATCCCAACGCCGAAATCGGAACGGAGTTCAAGACCTCCAAGCCGACCGACGTGCTCGGGCGCATCGCCGCGCAGACCGCCAAGCAGGTCATCCTGCAGAAAGTGCGTGAGGCCGAGCGCGACACGATTTACAACGAATACCACACGCGCGCGGGCGAACTGGTGACCGCCATCGTGAAGCGTGCCGAAGGCCCGGACCTGATCGTGGACATGGGCCGTACGGAAGCGCGTCTGCCAAAGCGCGAGCAATCCAAACTCGAAACTTACAACATTGGCGAGCGCCTGCGCGTCGTGATCAAGGCTGTGGACCGCGCGGCAAAAGGGCCGCAGGTCATTGTTTCTCGCGCCGACGCTTCGTTGGTGCAGCGCCTGTTCGAGATGGAAGTTCCGGAGATTTACGACGGAACTGTGCAGATTCGCGCGGCCGCTCGCGAGGCGGGGGAACGTACAAAGGTTGCTGTCGCCAGCCGCGACAAGGACGTTGACCCCGTGGGTGCTTGCGTGGGCATGAAGGGCATGCGCGTGCAATCCATCATCCGGGAACTGCGCGGCGAAAAAATCGACATCATTCCATACAGCGAGGAAACCGTCGCGTTCGCACAGAAGGCGCTCAGCCCGGCGAAAGTAACGCGGGTCCAAATCACCGACCCCGAGAACAAGAAGCTCGAGGTGATCGTCGAAGACTCTCAACTCTCGCTGGCCATCGGCAAGAAAGGCCAGAACGTCCGCCTGGCCAGCAAATTGATTGGCTGGGACATTGACATCAAGAGCGAAGAAGAGAAGCGCCGCGAAATCGAAGAGCAGATGACCGCCCTGACTGCGCCGGCCACGCCGCTCACGGTGCTCGCAGGAGTCGGTCCAAAGACCATCGAGAAGATCGAAGCCGCCGGCATCACCTCGCTCGAAAAGCTGGCCAGCATGACGCCGGAGCAGTTGATGGAAATTCCCGGCATCGGCGAAAAGATGGTGGACAAAATCTATCAGGCGGTCAACCGCTTCTACGAGAGCGGCGAAGCCAGCGCCGCTGCTGCCGAGGGTGCTGCGGAAGCGGCGCAGCCCGCGGAGGCCGCGGAAGAAGCTCCCGAAGGCGTTACGGAAACATCAGAAGCCTCGAGCGAGCAAGCAACCGGCACGGAATCCGAAGCAAAGAGCGATGAACCCACCGCGGAGACTCACTCTGCGGCGGCTGGATCAACGGAGGATTCTCCGGAGGGTCAGCAGGAAGAGAAAAATTCTTAACCCAGCATGAGTGACGCATCTCAAGTCCGAATTAACGAGCTGGCCCGGGAGTTGGAGGTCAAGGCCAAGGCCATCATCGACCTTCTGCCGGGTCTTGGTGTTACCGAGAAAAAGACCCACTCGAGTTCGATTCCACTGGAAATTGCGGAAAAAGTTCGCCAAATACTAAAGGGCATCGCGGAAGCGGAAGCGGCTGCGGAAGCCGCCAAAGCAGCCAAGGCCGCCCCAAAACCCGAGGTGAAACGCGTTCCGGGCCCCGCAGCGCATCCAGCTCCGGCGCCCGCTGCTGCCAAGCCTGGGGCACCCGCTGCGGCGCATCCCCCTGCCGCTCCCGTGCATCCTCCGGCAGCGGCTCACCCGCCCGCAGCCCTGAGACCTGCTGCGCCTGCCGCTCTGGGCGCGCCACCCGCAGCGCCGCCTGTAGCGAAACCCGTCGCACCTGCGGCTACAAAGGCCGCGGCGCCCCCTGCTCCAGCTCCTGCTGTACCCGCAGCCGCACCCAAACCCACTCCTGCAGCACCTGCTCGTCCTGCTCCTGCTCCGGGTCAACCGATCGCTGCGCGTCCCGCGCAAGGTGCGCCCGCCTCGGCTCGCGCAACAGCGCCTGGCGCGCAACCCGCCGCCGCAAAACCAGCAACTGGAACGACTCCTGCGACTCGGCCTTCGGCTCCCGCCCGACCCCCTATGCCCGCGGGCGGAAATCGGGGCCCCGTCCCTGGCACCGTTCCCGGCAGTGGCCGTCCAAGTGGTCCTCGTCCCGGCCAACCCATGCGCCCACAGCAGCCGGGCCAAGCTGGCCGTTCGCTTACACCGCGTCCAGACGGGGCTGGCCGCACCTGGGGTCAACGACCGGGAGCAGTTCCTACAGGTTCACGCCCGGGCCCGCGCATGCCCGGCAGACCCGCCATGTTGCCTCCGCTTCCCGACAGAATGCCGCCCAAGGCGGAGCCCGGGAAACCGCTCTACACCCGCAAGCCTCCGCAGCGCCAGCGGCCCACCGTCGACAAGCGCGAGATGGAAGGTGAGCGCAAGCTGCATCCGACCCGTCAGCGTCCCGGCGCTGCCGGAAGAGGCGCCGCTGCGGTTGCGGTCGCGCCGCCCGAGCCGCGTCCGCCGCGCGAAGTCACCCTCACTGAAGGAATCACCATTCGCGAGCTCGCGGAAAAGCTCGATGTCCGCGCGAAAGATCTGCTGAAAACTCTTCTGGATCGCGGCGTGTTCGCCAGCATCAACCAGGCGCTCGATGTCCAGACGGCCACTGACCTGGCGCAAGCGTTCAACGGAATTGTCAACGTAGTTTCCCTTGAAGAAGAAATGGTCTTGGAAGTGGCGAAGGAAGAGACCAAGGAAAACCTGAAGCCGCGCCCGCCGGTGGTTACGGTAATGGGCCACGTTGACCACGGCAAAACCAGCTTGCTCGATGCCATCCGTGCCTCCGACGTTGCGGGCGGGGAAGCCGGCGGCATTACCCAGCACATCGGCGCGTACAAGGTTCAGGTCGGTGAGCGCAGCGTCGTGTTTGTGGACACTCCCGGCCACGAAGCGTTTACCCGGATGCGCGCGCGTGGCGCGAAAGTGACCGATATTGTCGTGCTCGTCGTTGCCGCGGATGACGGCGTCATGCCGCAAACGCGCGAAGCTATCGATCACGCCAAAGCCGCGAACGTGCCCATCATCGTGGCGGTCAACAAAATTGACAAACCGGAAGCGCAGCCGGAGCGGGTCAAGCGCCAGTTGACGGATTTAGGTTTGATGCCCGCCGAATGGGGCGGCGACACCGAATTCGTCGAAGTGTCCGCAAAGCAGAAAAAGAACCTCGACAAATTGTTGGAGATCATCCTGCTCGTCGCGGACTTGCGCGAATTGAAGGCCAACCCCGACGCGCCGGCAAGCGGCACGGTGCTGGAATCTCGCGTGGATAAGGGCCGCGGGCCCGTAGCCACCATTCTTGTCCAGAACGGCACGCTCGACACCAGCGACTTTTTCATTGTCGGCTCGGTTTTCGGCAAGGTTCGCGCCATGTTTGATGACCGCGGGCGTCCCGTGAAAATCGCGCCGCCTTCCACCCCCGTCGAAGTGCTCGGCTTGCAGGGCGTGCCCGAGGCCGGCGATCACTTCCAGGTGACCGACGAAGCCAAGGCGCGTCACGTCGTGGAATTCCGCCAATCCAAACAGCGCGACGCTGCATTGCGTGCGAGCGCCGGCGGCCGCATCACGCTCGACCAGTTGCACGAGCAGCTCAAGGCCGGCGAAGTCAAAGAGCTCCCCATCGTCATCAAGGCGGACGTGCAGGGTTCTGCTGAAGTTCTGGACGAGATGCTGCCCAAGCTCTCCACCGACCAGGTGAAGCTGAAGATCATCAGCACCGGCGTGGGTGCCGTGACCGAAAACGACGTGCTTCTGGCCAGCGCTTCACAAGCCATCATCATCGCGTTCGGCGTGCGCCCGGACCGCAAGGCTGCCGATCTCGCGCAACAGGAAAAGGTCGACATCCGCACGCACAACATCATCTACGAAGTCTCCGACGAAATTAAGAAGGCCATGGAAGGCTTGCTCGAGCCCGTTGTCCAGGAAACCTATTTGGGCCGCGCCGAAGTGCGGAATACGTTCCGCATCAAGGGAGCGGGCACAGTCGCGGGGTGCTATGTCCTGGACGGCGTGATGAAGCGCGACGCGCAGGTGCGTGTCGTCCGCGACGGCACTGTCGTTTACACCTCAAAGCTCAATTCGCTGAAGCGTTTCAAGGATGACGCGCATGAAGTTCGCGCCGGTTACGAATGCGGCCTCGGAATCGCCAACTTCAATGACGTGAAGCTTGGCGACGTCCTGGAATGTTTCCAGGTAGTGAAACTTTCCGCCGCGGAAGCCGCTGCCCAAGGGTCAGTTCCCGCCCGAAAGTAGAGCGCTGCGTCGAAGCTCAGGCGTTGCGACCTGAGGTTGCATTGCCATGCCGGTTGGGTTGCTCACTTTGGAATTGCATTTGCCCGAAGCCCGGTCGCTGAAGGACAAGCGGCAGGTACTGCGGAGCTTGAAGGACCGGCTGAGGGCCAACTTCAACGTGGCGGTGGCGGAATTGGATTTCGAGGACACTTGGCAGCGTTCGGTTGTGGGCGTCGTCACGGTGTCCAACGAAGAGCACCATGTGGAGGAGGCATTGCAGAAAGTTCTGGCCGAAGCGGATCGCATTCTCGGCCCACTTTTGACCTCCCACGCGGTGGATTTGCTTTGATTTCGGCTCTCGGTTCCCGATTTCTGATTACTGATATCTGACATCCGGCACAAGAGTCAGCGAAAAGAAGCAAAACCAGAGATGTGTAGCGCATCACAAAGTAGGCAGCTCCTACTGATTGCTGAGAACTGATTACCGATAACTTTCTATGAGTCCTGATCATCATCGGCACGAACGAGTCGGCGAGGAGATCGCTCACGAAATCAATGCCATGCTCGCGGGAGAGCTCAAGGACCCGCGGCTCGAAGGCAACGTCTGCGTCAGCGAAGTGCGCGTGCAGCCGGATATGAAGCACGCGCGCATCTTCGTCAGCGTGCGCACGGAAAACGCCAAGGAACAGGCCGACGCCATCAAGGCCCTGGAGCATGCCGCGGGATTCATCCGTCACGAACTGATCGAGCGACTGCAGTTGCGCCGCCTCCCCGATTTGCACTTCACTCTCGATCTTTCCCAGGAACACATGGA
>DASPTY010000159.1:0-4048 GCA_035623175.1 Candidatus Limnocylindrales bacterium
TCATCCTTCCCATCATCATCATTCCCACCATCTTCTGATCCGCCCACCACGACCATAGCGGGTGCTCAAACGTCGCTGGCCGGTTGTGCTCCACAAAAAAATGCCCGATCCACGCCAATGCATAGGACACCACCAGCGCCAGCACCAGCCACCACCAGTGCCGCGTCACCATCGCCGCGATCAGTATCCCCCAGCCCAACACCGTCCCCACGAAGTGCAGCGCCCGCGTCCCCGCGTCGCTATGTGCCCTCACGTACTCCGGCCAAAACTCAGCAAAGCTCTGCTCTCCGCTCATCCCCTCCCTCCTATCCAACGGGCACGCATTCTACCCCGAAACACCTCCTGTAGCGCCGCCCTTTAGGCCGGCATCTTCTCCGCAGCCTCATCTTCTGCATGCTGGGCTGAATCCGCGGCGCTACATCCTCCAAAAACAAAACGGGGAGCCCATCTTCGGGCTCCCCGGTAAGGGTTAAATTGACTTCTGCGACTTAGAACGTCAACCGCAGCGCCAACTGCACTGTCCGGTGACCGTCCTTATACGCGTCCACATAGGGGAACTCAGCAACGTCCGAGTCACCACTGTTGAGTAACAAATTGGCGTGGTTGAACACGTTGTACATTTCTCCGCGGAACTGCAGCTTGAAGCGCTCACCCAGGAAGAACGACTTGTAAATCCCGAGATCGGCGCCCCACTGCCCTGGGCCGCGGAATGCGTTGCGCGCATTCATGGCCGCCGGCCAAGGCCCGAAGTCCGAGATACCCGTTGTCGCGTTGTAATAGGAACTGTCAAACAGTGGCGTGCTGCCATTGTAGAAGTTGGTGTAAATGTAATTGTCAGGGGCCGCGCCCGACGGCGTCAGCGATGACGGTGCGCTTCGGCTGATTCCGCCGTTGGCATTGACTGCGTACATGCACACAGTGTAGGCATTCGTGCAGTCAAACACGCTGAACGGGAAGCCCGTTTCCAGGATGACCAACGGAGCAATCGTCCATCCGTCCGCCACCTGCTTCAGCACCCCGTGCGTGTTCTTGGCAAAGGGCACTTCCCATATCGCCTGCAAGTTGAGGCGATGACGCACGTCCATGTAAGCGTTGCCATAATCCACGCGCGGATTGAACGGATCCAGGTAGCCCAGGTTGTACTGGTTGCCCGAGCTGCTGAACGTATCGCTCAATTCATCCATCGTGTGAGCGTAGGTGTAGTTCGCATTCAGTGTGAGCCCACTCTTTGCGAAGTTGTTCATCTGAACTCGCGCCACCAGGGCGTGATATCTCGAAACACCCTCTGAGTTGCGGAAGTTAATGTTGGAATACTGCGTCAAGCGGAGTCGGGACAACGGATTGGCATTGCCCAAATAGATGGCACCCATGCCCGGCCTGTTGACGTTGGCGATGTCGTACTGGTGTTCCCCGTTCGACCCGGAGTAATCCAGCCCAAAAATGAGGTTGTGCTTCAGCTCATGCTCGATCGTCAGGCTGGTCAGCTCCGCATATTGCTGTTTGATGTTGGGGTTGACCGCGCGCAAGCTGACTTTCGGGATCGCTTTGATTGTGCCGCTTCCCGACAACGGCCCCGCCGGATTCGTTGTTACCGTCATGGAACCCACGGGAACGTCCGATCCATCCACCAGCGAAATGACCGAATAGTTCGGTGGATTCTGGATCACGTTGAAAGTCACGTTGCCGAAGTTCCTCTCGTACGCGATGCTGTAGCCGCCGCGAACCACGGTTTTCCCGTTGCCGAATACGTCATACGCAAAGCCGACTTTGGGTCCGAAGTTCTTCGTGCTGGGCTTCCACAGCTCGCCAATCGGGCTGTCCGGCGCCAGCATTACCTGTCCATTGGCAATCTGCTCTTGGAAAGACGACCCGGTGCCGAAGTAGTAGTTCGAGTCGAGTTGCGGGTTCTTGTTGTGCTGCGTCCCGAAATACTCATACCGCAGCCCCAGACCTAGCGTGAATTTATTGTTCACCTTCCAGGAGTCCATCGCATACAGTGCAAACTCCTGATAGCGGTTGCTGCGCGCGAAGACGGGGTCTGTCACCGGCGTCGTCACGTCGCCTTCTGGATGGAGCGTTGGCGGAGTTGTGGTGTTGTCCACGCACCCTACGCCAGCTCCGCCGTTGCTATATGCGCACGGGTAGTTCCCCTGCGGGTAGATGGCGCCCTGGAACCAACCCCAGTACCCTCCCAGGAAGCGATTAATGGAAGCGTTGCCGAAGCCTCCGCTCGTCGCGAACGCGCCCACGGGAGTCTCGTATGCGCCGAATGTGCGGTTATCCCGCTGATAGTCATAAGAGCCGCCGAACCGCAGCGTGTGCCGGCCCATCGGGTGGCTCCAGTCTTGATAATACTGAACGAAGTTTTGCGGCCCGCCGAACGGGATTCCGTTCCCAGGACCGGTCGGCAGATATCCGGGCAACTCCAGGGTGAGGCCACCCCAAAGTGCTGGCGTAGTCGTCGCGACGCTCGGGTTGAAGTACAGACCCGGGCTAATCGGCGCGGTACCCAGTGGCTGGTAGTTGTTCAAGCGGTTGAATACCAGCTTGTTTTGAACCGTCCAGCGCGTGCTGAAGGAGTGCACCACCGAAATCAGGAAGTTGTTGTCCGTGACCGTCTGACCCGTGTCGTAACCCGTATACGCGCTCGTCGAGACTGTCCCCACGAAAAACAGTTCCTTGTCCAGGGCATACCTTCCGTAGATCTGCGTCTTGTCGCTGACGTTCCAGTCCACACGCCCGAGCACCATCGTCTGGTTCTCCGGGGCGCCCGCTCCGGCATCGGATGGAACGCTGTAGTTCACCTTATCAATGAACGGCGTGTTTGCTGGAATCGCCGCGCATAGGCCGGTCACTGACGCGGGAGCGCCGCATGGAGTTGTCGGCAGCCCCGTTGCCGGGTCCGTCTGTTGGAATGTGTATGTGCTCAAGACCTTGGCGTTGGACCGCAGTTGGCCCAGCGTCGAGAAAAATCCCGAAGTCGCCGAGTTTGCCAAGGCCACGAACGCCGGATCGATCACCCCCACCGTTTGCTGCCCGTTGCTGCGAATCCGGTTCCATTCCACGTTCCCGAAGAAGAACAACTTGTCCTTAAGGATTGGCCCTCCCGCGGAGCCTCCAAACTGATTCCGCGTAAAGATTCCCTTGGGGATGTCGTTGGCGTTGTCGTAAAAACCATTCGCCGAGAGCTTGGATACGCGGTTGTATTCGTAGGCGGACCCATGAAATTGATTGCTTCCGCTCTTGGTCGCCAGGTTCACAACGGCGGAGGAAGCCCGCCCGAATTCTGCCGTGAAGTTGTTCGTCAGAACGCTGTATTCCTGCACGCCATCCAGCGGAATGGGCTGACCCTCGGTAGCCGAGAATTCATCGTTGTTTGCCGCGCCGTCCAGCAGGATGTTCGTTCCGGCGGAGCGCTGTCCGTTAAACGAGACGCCAACTCCGCGTCCGCTCGGATCGCCGTTCGACGCCGTCCCCACGTAGGCCGCAAACGCGTACGGGTCCCGGTTCAGTGTCGGCAACTGCGACAGCGCCTGGGTGTCAATCACCGTGCCGATCGTCGCCGTCTCCGTGTTGACCTGCACGCCGCCCGCCCCGATCACTTCGATCACCGTCGAGGTCACGCCTACCGTCAGAGAGAAATTGACCTCAATGCGCGCGCCGACGGTCACTTCTGCCCGAATCTCCTTCTTAGCCAGATTCGCCGCTTCCACCGTAATCGAGTAGAGGCCCGGCAACAGGTTCGAAACGTTGTAATACCCGTTTCCATCCGTCACCGAGGGCCGCTCGCCTCCGGTGTTCACGTTCTTGACCATTACTTTTGCATTGGGTACCACCGCGCCGGTGGAATCCGACACGGTCCCGTTTATTGTTCCGGTTTCTGCCTGCCCGTAAGCCAGGCCGGCGAAACCACTCGCTAACACCAACAGCATTAAACTCGTCAATGCAATGAGTCTCTTCATCCCATTACTCAATGGACCCTCCCAAATTGTCTAACTAAGCTAAAGACTTCTGGTACATCCTAAGCAAACTGACACAGCAACCGTTG
>DASPTY010000160.1:0-3854 GCA_035623175.1 Candidatus Limnocylindrales bacterium
TTCCGCGCGACTTCATCGCGCTGATGTATTCGGGCGAGACCCCGTGAATCCGCATGGCAATGAGCTGATCGGGCTCGGGATGCTTGTAACCCAGCCCCTGCACTTTCTCGATGAATTCCGGAGAAACCCCATGGATGCGGAAAGCGATCAGCTTGTCCAGCTCGACATGCTCATAGCCAGCCTTCTGTAATTGCTGCAGCCATTCCGGGGTGGCGCCATGAATCCGCATGGCGATAAGGTGGTCTTCATCCGGCTGATAACCCGCCTTTTTCAAGAAGCGCACCATCTCCGGAGTGACCCCATGGATGCGGAACGCCACGAGCTTGTCGCAATCGTCCGCCCTGATGCCTGCGTCGCGGAGCTCGTTAATGAACGCGGCGTTGACGTTGAAGATCCGAAAGGCGATGAGCTTGTCCGAATCCAGCCCCTTCAGGTGTTCACCTTTCATCTCCCTGGCGAAGTTCAGGCTCACGTCCATCACTGCCATGGAGAACTGTTTTTCTTGATCGATCTGCGTGAAGCCCAGGGCGCTCATTTCCGAAGCGAATTTTGAGTCCGCTAAAAAATGGAAGACTCCGGCGCCCTCTCCGCCGTTCAGGTAGCCCTCGCACTCGATGCGTCCTGCGTCGCGGTTGATGGTGAACTTCACTTCCTGCTTTCCGGGCTTCGAAACGTCCAGCCCCACAAAGGCGCTGAGCGGCCAAGCCGATTCGTGATTTGAGGAGTGCCCATGCTGCTGGTAAATCAAGGCAAATTCCACCTTGCCGGGTTCATCGGAGCGGTGGAGGGTCCAGCTGCCCACGAAATCGTCCGCTGCGCGCGCGACCCACGCGGTCAAAAGTGCGCTAACGACGAGCACGTACGCAATCAGTCCATCTCTGCGGTTCATGGCCTGCCTCCCTCGGTTATTTCTCGGCGTCCAGAACGCCCGTGTTCTTCAGCGCGATGAGTTTTTCCAGCGTCAAATCCTTGAAGCCATGGCTGCGTGCCTTGGCGATAAATTCCGGCGTAATTCCCTGGACTTTAGCGCTGATGGCGTCATCAATGTCCACCTTGAACCCTGACGCTTGCAGTTCCTTGATATACGCCGCAGTCACGCCTTGCACCTTCATGCCGATGAGTTCATCGCTGTCCGGGTGGAGCCCGATTTCCTGGAAGCTCTTCACGTACTCCGGAGTGATGCCCTGGACCTTCATCCCGATGACTTCGTCGCCATCCACCTTCAACCCAAGGGCGCGCATCTCTTTCACGTATTCCGGCGTGATCCCCTGCACCTTCATGCCAATCACTTCGTCGGCGTCCGGCTTCGATCCGAGGTCGTGCATCTGGCGAACGTACTCCGGCGTCACACCCTGAACCTTCAGTCCAATAAGGTCGTCGGCATTCAGGGTCTGCCCGGTTGCGGCGCGCATCTCCTTCACGTATTCGGGAGCAATGCCTTGCACTTTCATCCCAATAAGCGAATCGGAGTCAACGTTCATGCCGAGTGCCTTCATTTCCTTCACATATTCAGGAGTGATTCCCTGCACTTTCATTCCAATGAGCGCATCGGAGTCAACTTTCATGCCGAGGGACTTCATTTCCTTTACGTATTCGGGGGTGATCCCTTGTACTTTCAACCCGATGAGTTCATCGGGATCAATCTTCAACCCCAGCTCCTTCATCGCTTTCACGTATTCGCCCGTCACACCCTGGACTTTCAGGCCAATGAGTTCATCCGCCGACAGGTTGGTGAGGCCGGCGTCCTTCAAAGAGTCAATGTAGCTTTGCTTTGGAGCATTAGCCGATGGTGCAGCCTGTGGCGTAGGCGCGGACGCGGGCTGTGGAGGTGCCTCCGGAGCTGGTGCCGGATCGCCCGGACGCACAACGATGGGCGAGCCGGGTGCCACGGGCGCGCGCGGAGTTCGTGGCGCAGCCCCTGGAGCCGCAACTGCCGGGGGTGCGGGAGCAGGAGCCGGAGCGGGCGTCTGCGCTTGGATCTTGTGCACGTAGCCGAGGCACGCGCCTCCTGCCAGAAGCGCGATGGAAAGGCACAGCACGCCCGCGGATAGGTTTGTCCCTCGCAGGGAATCGGTCGTCTCGCTTGCGCCGAGGAGCCGCGCAATGCGCTCAACAAGCGGCTTGCGGTTTGCCGCCATCGCAAGCTGTGGCGCCGCCTTCCACTCCGCCATGCGCGCCAGCGCGTGCGCGTAGGCCATCGGGCTCCCGCACAGCGCAACGGCTTCGTCATCGCAGCAATTCTCGCGCTCCGCCCGGATGCGCTTGCCCAGCCACCAGACAGCGGGGTGATAGAAGAGCACCGTTTCCACCGCTACCTGGAAGAGATTCACGAACACATCGTAGCGCCGGATGTGCGCAAGTTCGTGCGCGATCACCGCTTCCAATTGCGACGCGTCCAGGCCGGTCAGCGCTGTGACCGGGAGCAGCACGGCGGGCCGAAGCCATCCCGCGACCGCCGGAGCATCGAGCCGTAAGCTCAGGCAATACCGCACCGCACGGGTAAGTCCCATGCGCCGCTGCAGGTTCCGGCAGAGGTCGAGAATTTGGCCGGAGATGGGAGAAGTTTCACTTCGGCGCAGCCGCGCGACCAACAGAAATCCTCCTGCGGAGCGCAGGCTCAACAGCACGATGCCCGCGAACCAGCCTTCTACCAGCCAGAGAAAATAGGCTGGGCTACCGCCCGCTTCGGCCGGAGCATGCTTTGCTACTGCGACCGGGGACGCCAGCACGGTCTGCACAGTGCTGGGTATGGCCAACGTGGGTTGCGTCGAGGCATCCGCCTGAACCGGCGACTGCAACGCGAAATACGTGCCTACCGGCGCAACGAGCATGAGCGCCAGGACGACCACGCCGACCCCATATCGCGCCGACGCGCTCCGGCACAGCGACATCAGCAAATACGCCAGTGCCGCGAGCGCCGCGCCTTGCCACAGGAAATGCAACAGTGCGAGCGCCAGCAAGCGCACTGTTTCCGGCGAGATCCATTGAGCGAAGTTCGTCATCGGATTTTCCTTTCGTATTCGTTCAACAATCGGCGCAATTCTTCGAGTTCTTCTTTGGAAGCTTTGTGGCCGGCGAGCGCGTGCATCATCAACTCGCTGGCGGAGCCGTCGAAGACGCGCTGCAGGACGTCAAGAGCAAGCTGCCGCTTGGTCTTCTCCGCGGGCTGCACCGCTTCGTACACATGGGCGCGCTGTTGCTCGTTGCGCCGCACCGTGCCCTTGGCGGTCATGATCTGCATAAGTTTTAAGACGCTGGTGTAGCCGATTGGTCTCTTCTCGCTGAGCGCCTCGTGAACCTCACGCACGGTGGAAGGGCCGCGTTCCCAGAGGATGTGCAGGATTTCAAGCTCGGAAGCAGTGGGTTTAGGAGTAGGGTGGATAGCCATGAACAGAGGCTACTACGAAGACATTCGTAGTGTCAACGAAAATCTTCGTACTTCTGTTGTGCTCCCTGGTCTATGGGTTTAGGGAGCGATCGCGTCCTTGATTTGTGGCTTGACGTGCACCGCCTCAAGGCTCGCGGCATCCCATCCGCCGCCCAGCGCCTTGACCAGCAGGACCGAGGTCACCAACCGCTGGCCCTGGATGACAGCGGCTTCCTGTTCATTGATGAGCAGATTCTGCTGCGCGCTGACGACGTCGAGGTAATTCACCAACCCGCCCACGTAGCGCGACGTGGCGATGTCCAACTGCCGCCGTGCCGAATCCACAGCGTCCGCCTGCGATTGCCGCGCCGAATGGAGTACCTGTAGCCCCGTGACGTTGTCCTGTACTTCGCGAAAGGCATTCAGCACCGTGCCGCGGTAACTCGCCACCGTGGCATCGTAACCGGCTTGCGAGAATTGCACCTGT
>DASPTY010000161.1:0-5369 GCA_035623175.1 Candidatus Limnocylindrales bacterium
GCTTGCGGCGTGTAGCGCGCGATGTTCACGTTCAGCGCGCGCTTTGCTTTGGCCTCGCCCGCACGGAAGCGGAACGCCGCCAGCGAAGGCGATTGCCGGTTCGCCACCAACTCCCCCAAATCCGTGGCGTCGGCATTTTCCAGACCTTCTTTCTGAATCTCCTTAATTTCTCCCGCGCCGAGGACTTCCACCGCCACCCCACCGGTTTCCTTTTCGCTATCCAGCAGCCGCAGCAGCGGAATCCCGATTTGGCCGTCGCGTGGGCTGCGCGCTTCTCCCGTCAGCACGAAACTCGCGCTGCCCTCCACCGGCTCGAGGAACGTGACCTTCAGTTCCCCTGCCTTAGACTCCCAATCGGCAACCATCGCGCCGGAAACTTGGTTCACGGTTACGTTTTCCGGTAGTTGCAGCTTCACTTCCCGCGCCACGCCCTGCGTGACTTCGACGCGAACCTCAGCCGTAACCGATGTCGCGTCTTCCCCCAAGCCCACCAGTTCGGTCAGGCCGCCTTTCATCCGCAGCGCCTGCGTGTAGCGGTGGTCCTCGGTCTTGCGCTTCCACAGGAACGTAAGCGGCTCATTCCCGTGCGCGTACGCGGTCCACTTGCTTTCCGCTCCCGTTTCGGAAGTGTCCAAGAGCAGCCCGCCGTTCAAGTGAATATCAACGCCCTGGCGCGGCAGTTGCACGCTCGCGCGCGTCACGCCGGAAGGCGTCGAAGGCAGCGTCACGGACTCTTGTCCCGTGGACGACGCCACCGGCAATGCAATCTTCAGCAGGAGCGTCGACCTCCCTGTATGCGAAAGCAGCGCCGACAATTGGCCCGGGCTTCTCCCTGCGCCGCCCGCGACCAACGAAACCAGCTTGCCGTCCAGCCGCGCTTCGCGAACCAGCAGCCCCGCGGGCACCGGCACGCGCACCCATCCTTCTTTCAGTACGTCAATCGTGAGCGTCGCCTGGCCGGTCGCCAGCTCGCCATTGATCCGCAGGTCGTAATCCACGCGCGTCATCGTGGCCTCCACCGGCGGCGCAAGCTCCGGCTCGCGATCCGATGGATATGCTTTGGCGTGCAGCGCTCGATACTCCTCCACGCCGATGACCACCCACCCGCTCGAATGCGCTGCCTCGGTCGTCCGCCCGAACGCAGCCGGCAGGAACAACGACAAAACCAGCACGGCCAGCGCCACAAAATACGCAGCGCCCGCGGCTAGCCGAGAATCTGCCCAACATGTCATTCCGAGGGCGCCGTTTGCCCGAGGAATCTGCTTTGTCCCCGCCGCATGACGAGAGGCAGATTCCTCGCTGCGCTCGGAATGACAACAAGTGGCCTTTTTTCGTAACGTGTCAGAGTCCTGCCAAAGGATCGAAATGTTCATGTGGGATCTCCTCCGCACTGCGATGTCACCAGTGAGCCCCTGAAACCGACCGTTGCCCCGTAGGATGTCGGTTTTGCCGCAGGGGCTGTCCGCTCGCGCATGAATTCCGTCTGAATTGTGCCCGCGGAGCTGGAGACAGACATCTCCGCGGTTCTCGGACGCCCATGACGCATGTTCTTAGAACGCGCGGGCTCGCTTCCCTTGCACGGCATTGCCTGGAAGCTTTTTCGGCTCAACTCTCCGTGGTCGCGCTTGACTTCTCCCCATTCCCATCCGGCTCAACCGGTGGTACGCTCTCCCCGTCTTCCGGTTGCTCCCTGTGTCCCCCGCGGCTGGCAACCTATTTAAATCGTTTCAAGACAGAGGTGTCCTCATGAGAATTTCCCGGTGGTTCTGCGGCTTTTTTGCCGGCCTAACCTGCTTGCTTCTATTCTTCGGTGGCGTCTCCTCCGCCTTCGGCCAGGCCACTGCAGATGATTCCACGCTCCCCAAGCGCCTTATTGGCGACTACGGGTATTGGAGCCGCACACAGAATCCGCCTTACAGCGCCGAGCAGATTCCTTTCCAAAAATTGACGCACATCAACCACGCCGGGGTCAGCTTCGACGCCAACGGCAACCTGATTGTGCCTTCGGGATTTTTGGAGCGCGCCTTGCTCGACAAAGGCCATCAAAACGGAGTCAAGGTGATGCTGCTCCTGGGCGGCGACTTCGACGGCATGGAAACGACTTCCGGCGGACTCGCGGCTCTACTCAATAATGTTCATGCCTTCATCAAGGCTCACGGCTACGACGGCGTGGACATTGATTGGGAATATCCTGCCACCACCGCCGACGCTTCCTTTTTCCGCAGCCTTCTCCTCGGCTTGCGCAGCGTCTTGCCCAGCCCGCAGTACATTATTTCTGCCGACGTGCCCCCCTGGGGCGGCGATGGCTACGATTTCCCCGACACGAAGCACATCGTGGACTACTTCAACGTGATGACCTACGACTGCGCCGGCCCCTGGACCGATTCCGCTCAGCTCAACTCCATGATCTTTCCGGACCCCAACAACCCCGCGCCGTACAACTGCGAACCCGGTGGGAGCGTCCAGGAAGCCATCGACATCTACGTTCATGATTTGCAGATTCCGAAGGCCAAGTTGAACATAGGCACGCCGTTTTACGGCTACTTCTACCACGACGTCAACGCACTCTGGGGATTTTGCCCGGATGACGATTGCTCAACCTCGGTGGATTACCTGAACTACGGCACCGACTTCAAGCCCTTGATCAACAAGCAGGGTTGGCGGACTTTCTATGACCCCATCTCACTCGTTCCCTACATGCTTCGCGAAGATGGAAGCAACGGATTCATTACCTACGACGACCCCTTCTCCACGTTCTATCGCGTGTGGTATACCGACTGGCAGCGCGGGCTCGGCGGCGCTTTCATCTGGGAATTGGATGCCGATTACGACGGCCATTCGCAGGATTTGCTCGACGCCGCTTATAACGCGAGCCTCCCGCAAACGAAATAGCTGGGTTTGCCGGCAATACCCTCTGACCAATCCGCTGCCGCGCGGAAATGCGGCACCACTGCCTCAGGCGTTTCTCGCGTACTTGAGAACGGCCGCGTAGCTGTGCTTGATTGCCGGACGATTGACAACCTCGAAGCCCGCCTCGCCGGCAAGCTTCAATTCATTACCGAAGTCCTTTTCTTTGACGTGCCCCTTTGGTTCCGCGAGCAACATCGTTGCACTCGTCTTGGACGCGGCGGCAACTTCCTGGAAGAGTCGCGCCGCGTTGGGCACCTCATGGACCATGGCAAACGCAAGCGTGAAATCCACGCGGCCCGCCAGGTCACTCAGGCCCATCGAATCCGGAGTGGCCAGCCGCGCATCAATGCGCTCGAGCACTCCCGCCTTCTCCGCGCGGCGTTTCAAGCGCTCCAGCATTTTCGTCTGAATATCCACCGCGATTACACGGCCCGAACTTCCCACGAGCCGCGCAAGTTCCAGCGTGAAGAAGCCCATTCCCGGACCGGGCTCGAGCACTGTTTGTCCCTCGCGGACATATGGCACTAGGATGTCGTGCGCATTCTGCCCGTACCCGCGAAAAGGCGAGATCAGAAAATATCCAAGCCACCACGGACATACGCGATGCGACATTATCGCCTCCTCAACCGGCCAATCACCTCGGCAGGTTGCACAAAAGACGATGTTCCGTCATTCCGAGCGTAGCGAGGAATCTCTCCTCTTCTCGCGGATTTGGCGGGAAGAATCTCTCTTCGGCGTAATAGCAAAACGAGAGAGATTCTGTGGGAGTCCCTCACAACGGCTCATCCTTGCTCGGCCCGTACAGCGACGGCACCGGCACACCCGCGATCCGGTAAAACGCCGCGAGTTGCCCGCGATGATGGATCATGTGATTCATCACGAACGAGCGCAGCACCGCCACCTTCGGCATCGTAAACACTGTCTGCCCCCGCGCGACAAGGCTCCACGGTTTCATCATGGTTTCATCGCTCGCGCCGACCAGCGCCGTACGTGCAGCAGTGACCGTCTCGTCAAACTTTTTCAATGCTTCCGCCCGCGATTTCAAGATCGTCGGAGTGTAGCTACTGGGATCCAGCACCAGCTTGTCCTGCGTGAGCGTCGGAATGTACCACCCGGCCAACTCCGCGACGTGGCCCGCCAGCCGCCCCATGGTCATGCAGGTTTCGTGCGGCCGCCACTCCACCTTGTCTTCGGGAAACCGCTCCAGCATCTTCCGCGTGGTCGCCATTTCGCGATCGAATTCGGGAAGAAGTGCTTGTGAGATTTGCATGGGATTCTCCTTAAAGGAAATGGCAGAGGCTTTTTAGACGGGATTCGAGTTTACTACATTCTTCAGGAGGTGGGGGCTTCAGCCCCCACGTGTATCACCTGCGGCGAGCCGGGCTTTAGCCCCTGAAGCCTCTTCTCTCGAATGTTGCGCCAAGCGCAGCGCGAGCGCACAATGCGGAAATGCCACATCAACTCACAACCTCCTACTTGAGCGATTCTGCCGACCTGTTTCGCTATTACAAGCGGCTCGGCGAGCGCGCCATCGAGCAGTGCCCGGACGAAACCCTCGGCGCCGTGCTGGATGATGAATCAAATTCCATCGCCATCATCGTGAAGCACATGGCCGGAAACATGCGCTCGCGCTGGACCGACTTCCTCTCGACCGACGGCGAAAAACCCGATCGACATCGCGACGCCGAGTTTGAGACACCTCCGCAAACACGCACTGAGATTCTCGCCGTGTGGGAGCGAGGCTGGAAATATCTCTTTGACGCGCTGGCGCAGCTCACTGACGCGGACCTCGCGCGCACCGTCAAAATCCGCACCGAGCCGCATTCCGTGATGCAGGCCATCAATCGCCAGATGGCGCATTATTCCTATCACGTTGGGCAAATCACGTTTCTTGCGAAGCATTTCGCCGCAAAATCCGGCAAGTGGACCGCGCTCACAGTTCCGCGCAACAAATCCGGCGACTTCAACACCCGCGTCGCCTCCGGCCTAGCCTCGCAGCGATGACAAAAACACTATTTGAGATGGGCAGGTCAGAAGCTGGCGGCCTGCAGCCGAACGCGGCACAGCGGCGCGCCATCACCCACGGCGAAGGCCCGCTCCTCGTTATTGCCGGGGCCGGCACAGGCAAAACGCGGGTCATCACCGAGCGCATCCGCCACCTACTCGAATCGGACGCTTCCCTGCTCGGTGAAAACATTCTCGGCCTCACCTTCACGAAAAAAGCTGCAGGCGAAATGAAATCGCGTGTCGTGAAGGCCGTGGGCGAACGCGCCAAGGATGTTGTCCTCGCCACTTTTCACTCTTTCTGCGAAACCCTGCTCAAGGAAGTTGACCCGAACCGCCTCGCTCTCGAGCAGGTGGACCACTGGATTTTGCTGCGGCGCAATCTGGCGCGGCTGAAACTCGAAAAATACCGCCGCCTCGCCGAGCCGGGGCAATTCCTGAGCGACTTTATCCAG
>DASPTY010000162.1:0-3098 GCA_035623175.1 Candidatus Limnocylindrales bacterium
CAGCGGTGAGAATCAACAGCAACAGCGCCACCGGGACGGCAACGCGGTTGTAAAAGGGAGCGCCCACGGTGACTTTGTTGCCTTGCGCCAACTCGGAGATCTTGGGGAACCACGTTCCCCAGAGCACGGTGAAGCAGAGCAAGACGAACAAGAGATTGTTGAAGAGGAAGCTGGACTCGCGCGAAATCAGCGACTCAAGCTGGTGTTCGCTGCGCAAGTGCTCCTTGTTTTTGAAGAAGAAAAAGACAAAGACGGCGAAGCTGATCGCCAGGAAATACGCAAACCAGCTACCAATCGACGATTGCGCGAAGGCGTGGACCGAACTGATGATGCCGCTGCGCGTCAGGAACGTCCCTAGGATTGCCAGCCAAAAAGTAAAGAACACCAGCCACATGTTCCAGACCTTCAGCATGCCGCGCTTCTCCTGCATCATGACCGAATGCAGGAACGCTGTGCCGACCAGCCAGGGCATGAGCGACGCGTTCTCGACTGGGTCCCATCCCCAGTAACCGCCCCAGCCGAGCACGGAATAGGCCCAGTGAGCGCCAAGAAAGATGCCGCAGGTGAGGAATCCCCAAGTCACCATGGTCCAGCGGCGGGTAATGTGAATCCACTTTTCGCCGGGATACTTCATGATCAGCGCGCCCAGTGCGAAGGCGAAGGGCACGGTAAACCCCACATAGCCGAGATAGAGCATGGGTGGGTGGATGACCATCTCGGGATACTGCAGAAGTGGATTGAGGCCCGTGCCGTCGGCCCGCGCCGGACCTTCGATCAGGCCAAAGGGATGGGCCGCGAAGTAGATCAGCGAAAAGAAGAACACCTGCACCGCGGCCAGAATCACCGAGGCATAGGCGAAGAGGCGCGGATCGGTCTTGTAGCGCAGGCGCAGGACGAAGCCATATCCGGAGAGGAGCAAGGCCCAGAACAGCAGCGACCCCTCCTGTCCCGACCACAGCGTGGCGAATTTGTATGGAGCGGGAAGATCGACGTTGCTGTGGTGGAAGATGTAGGCGATCGAGAAGTCGTTGCGAAAAGCCGAGACCACCAAAACGACCGCGGCAAGCAGGACGGCTCCGAAGACCACAACGCCGGCACGCCGGGCGGTCTCCCCGACGCGTTGCCAGCCGGCGCCAGGCAGGATGAGTGCGAGCAATCCGAACAGGAACGAATAGGCGCTCAACGCCAGAGCGAGGAGTAAGGCAAAATCACCAATCGCTGCCATGTGGGGGAGCCCCGCACCATTTTTTCAGAAACCCATAGAGGAGGCAACCGGAGAGAGGCGCAAACCGACGCCGGAAGGACATTGGCAAGACGGACAGCAAGGACCCGCGGCCAGTTCTACGGTTGAAGTGAAAACTGGACGCGGGGTCAGCGCGTGCGAACGCGTTCCCTTGCTGAAGGGGCGTAACGATTCCGGCAACGGCGCCGCGGTGGTGGTGCCTAGGCGCTTTGCCGCTGGTAACGCTGCCTCACTTCCTGCTCAGCGGCTAACCAGTCTTCAGTTTCGTGCCCAGGCTCGAATCCACGTTGTTCCGCGAGCAGGTAAGCGGCGCGGCGAATCTCGTCCTCAAAATTAATAGGCACAAGATTAGCGCGGGGTTCGGTTTTCACCACTTCCGGCCGGCGGGTTGCTATTGCGCGGGTCTTCTTAACGTCCGTGGCTGTCATTTCTGCAGACTGAACCTTGCTCTCCGAGGGGGTTACGGGGTTATTGCTGAATACGGTTTCTTTCGCTTCGCTGTTGTTCTTTCCGGATTTTCCTCTGGCCATGATCAGATACTCCTTGCACGCTCCCAGGTTTAGAAACAAATGCATTGGTTGACGATTGAGCGAGAACACACGTCCACCCCGAGCAAGCGCGTTTGCCACAGAATTGTCGGTAACAAGTTTAAGACCACTATAGGCCTTGTTGGCCTGTGGATGCGAGCAAACTCGATGGAAAATTGTGATCCGCACGAGAGAGATTTCCAAAACGAGACCCGATCGACTCGAAAGCTAAAAACGGAGGCCGGCGCTCGCCATTTGCGGTGGTCAGTCAGACCGCATTACGGAACCCAATTACGATACCGAGGCCGAAATTGAAGGCAGGAAGGCCGCATCGAGGAAGCGGAGCCTTTGTTATAATTTAGGCTCACTCGGGGCGCTATCGTCTAGGGGTTAGGACGGAAGATTCTCAATCAGCCCGACGCCGGCCATTCCCTTGACTTTTCAACAACTTGCGTTAGGCTCCGTTAGGTCAAATTAGGGGTTTTTTGGGGTCGGTAGTGAGAGTGTAGTGAGAGTTTGAATGCCCGTGAAACTCTCGCCCATTGACACAAGAGAATCCTGTATCGCCCCGCCGCGTGGGATTTTACTTCGGAAGAACGTCGCTGTCGGGTCCACCTGTCGTAAAGGTCTCGACTGACGCGCGAGAATCGCGGCTCAACTGTGAACCAGCTTCATTGCCCGCGTGCGCGGCACGTTTGGAGGGTGACTCCGCCGAGTCGCATTTTGCCAGAGCGCCCTTGAGACGATATAGTCCCCGAATAAGCGGAAAGATCGCCGGAAACGATGCCTCCTGCCGCACTCGGCGTCGCGCACGCGGCAATCCTAACGAGTGTCAGACCAAAAGAACCGAAGTTGGACGACCTGGTCTTTTGCACGAAGAAAGGAACTCCGCTATGTCGTCGAAACCTCAGGAATCGTCAGCTTGATCTGATATGTGAAGAGCTGAAGATTCCGAAGATCGGCTGGCACTCTCTACGACACTCGAACGCGACTCTGCTTGATGCAGTAGGAACTCCGCTTGGCACTGTGCAAAAGCTCCTCGGACATTCATCGTCAGATATCACGCGAGGAACGTACATTCACGCATTGCCAGCCGGAGCGAGAGAAGCGGTTCAGAAAGTGGAGGATTTGCTAACTGGACCCAAACGGACCCAAATGTGGAAATCTCCAGAAATGGCGTCCACGATAATTCAATGAACTGCTTGGGATTAATGGTCGGCCCTAGAGGACGATTTTCGAACTTTTCTGATGACGCCCGACAGGTGTGGGTCGGTTTTTCAACAGCTTACAGCCTGAATGCGGATCTCCCCGGTATCAATGAGTGAAAT
>DASPTY010000163.1:0-31277 GCA_035623175.1 Candidatus Limnocylindrales bacterium
ATTGTTCTCGCCGTCTGGATGATCTCCTGCACCAAGCTGAATTCGCCGACAGCATGCGCGTCTTCCCACGAATCCCGCACCTCCGGATACAAGTCCAGCGCGATGGATTTTGCGCCTGCTTTCTGTGGCAGTTGGTGCCACAACTCCTCGGTCAGGAACGGCATGAAAGGGTGCAGCAAACGCAGGGCCGCATCAAATCCCGCAAACAGGTTCTTCCACGCGACAACAGCCCGCTCGCGGTCCGCGTTCTGCAGTTGCGGCTTCACCCATTCGATGTACCAGTCGCAGAAGTCGCCCCAGAAAAACTGGTACACGCTCTGGGCGGCCTCATGAAACCGGTAAGTCTCGAGCGCCTCATTCACGCTCTTCACCGTTTTGGCCAACCGCCCAAACAGCCAGCGGTCCACCAACGGCACAGTTCCCTTGTACGCATGCGGAGCCTGGTCGCGAAATTCCGGGGCAGCCAATTCCCCCAGCGACGTCCCGCCCTGTTCAAATTTGTCGAGGTTCACGAATACAAAACGGGCTGCATTCCAGATCTTGTTCGCAAACGCTTTTGCGCCGCCCAGACGGTCTTCTGTCAAGATGATGTCTGTCCCTGGTGCGGCCATCGACGCCAGGCAAAACCGCATCGCGTCTGTTCCGTACTCCTCGTTAAGTGCGACCGGGTCGAGTCCCGTGCCCTTCGACTTGGACATCTTTTCGCCGGTTGGCGTTCGCACCAGAGAGTGCAGGTACACCGCGCGGAAGGGAACCTTCCCGGTAAAATGCAGCCCCATCATGATCATTCGCGCGACCCAAAAGAACAAAATGTCGTACGCCGTGATCAGCAAACTGGTCGGATAGTATTTTTGAAAGTCCGGAGTGCTCTCCGGCCAGCCCAGCGTCGAAAACGGCCACAAAGCAGAGCTGAACCATGTGTCCAAAACGTCCGGATCCTGCTGCAACCAATCCGACCCACACTTAGGGCACTTGGACGGATCTTCCCGCGAAACGATGGTCTCCCCGCACTTCTGGCAATACCACGCGGGAATCTGGTGTCCCCACCACAACTGCCTCGACACCGTCCAGTCACGTATATTTCGCATCCAATGGAAATATTCCTCGCAGCGGTTCTCAGGGGTAATCTGGATTTCTTCGCGCTCGACCGCCGCAATTGCCGGTTCGGCCAACGGCTTCATCCTGCAGAACCATTGCAGCGACACCCGCGGCTCGACAATCGTCCGGCTGCGCTCACAGTGCCCGATTGCGTTCGTGTGTTCCGTGATTTTCTCGATCAGCCCTTGCGCCTGCAGGTCCTCCACAATCTTCTTTCGTGCCGCAAACCGCTCGAGCCCCGCGTACGCCCCCGCGTTCTCGCTCATGTGCGCATCGTCGGTCATGACGTCAATCTGCTCGAGCCCGTGGCGTTTCCCAGCCTCAAAGTCATTGGGGTCGTGCGCTGGCGTGATCTTCACGGCGCCGGTTCCAAACTCCCGGTCCACCATAGCATCGCCGATGATGGGGATTTCGCGGTTCATCAGAGGCAGGATCGCATTCTTACCGATCAGATGCTTGTAGCGTTCGTCTTCAGGGTGTACGGCCACCGCCGTGTCGCCCAGCATGGTTTCCGGCCGCGTCGTCGCCACGACGAGATGTTCCTTCAATCCCGCCACTGGATACTTGATGTACCAAAGATGCCCTTGCTTTTCTTCGTGGATCACTTCCAGGTCGCTCAACACTGTGCGACAGCCCGGACACCAGTTCACCATGCGCTTCTCGCGGTACATCAGGCCTTCCTCGTACAGTCGCACGAACACTTCCCGCACCACACGCGAGAGCTCCGGTGAGAGCGTGAACTTTTCCCGCGACCAATCGCACGACTCCCCGATCTGCTTCATCTGCCGCTGAATGGTCCCGCCGCTCTCTTCTTTCCACTGCCATACGCGCTTGACGAACTCTTCGCGCCCCAAATCGCGATAGTGAATCCCTTTGTGGGTCAATTGGCGCACGACCACGCGCTGCGTCGAAATGCCCGCGTGGTCCGTTCCCGGCAGGTACAACGTGTTGTCGCCGCGCATGCGGTGCCATCGCGTTAGAATGTCGATCTCCGTATGGTCCAGCATGTGACCGATGTGCAGCATGCCGGTCACGTTCGGCGGTGGAATCACAATGGAGAAAACGGGTCCCGGGGCGCCCACATCAGCCTTGAAGAGTCCTTCCTTGACCCAAAACTCGGCCCAGCGCGGTTCAATCTCTTTCGGTTCGTAAGCTTTGGCAATCTCTCGGGGCATCCGGTCCTCGTCCAGCTTCTTCGGGGCGCACACAAGGCAAACCAGTAGACATGCGGAAGAATCTTTCAATATAAGGGGACGGAGTCCAGGGCGTCAATCCGCGGTGGACTTCAGCAGCGGAATGCGCCACGCCGGGGCGACAAGAGTAGAATGGACTCCGTTCGCACTTCGCTCCGATACTGCAGACAGCAGGGCGCTTGCACCCTGCCAGGATGAGAAGGGATCCCAATTCGATGAAATTTCACAAGACCGCGTTTGTATCTTTTGCTGTAGTGGTGTCGCTTGGATTGATGGCTTGTTCGCGGAAAGCAGATTCCAGCAAAACGGCTCCACGCAATGGGTCCGAGTCTATCGCCCCTTTCCTTGGCCGCTGGGATCTGACACTGAAGGCCCCTGACCGTGAATATCCGTCCTGGCTCGAGCTCAGTCAGGAAAATGGGAAATTGAGGGCCCAAATGGTCGGCCGCTGGGGAAACGCGCGTCCGCTCCCCAATGCCGAGATCATGAACGGTCAACTCAACTTTGTGTCGCCTAAGGAGGAGGAGGACCGCAAGGATGACATGGTCTTTAAGGCTGCGCTGAACGGCAACACTTTGTCAGGAACTACGACCGGCCCGGACGGCGCAGTTTGGCCGTGGACCGGCGAGCGGGCACCCTCGTTGCAAAGAAGCGGGACACCCAATATTGGGAAGCCGATTTCGTTGTTTAACGGAAGGGACCTTTCAGGATGGAAAATGAGCAAATCGACGTCGACTTCGGTGTGGAAGGTCGAGGACGGCAAACTGATTTCGCCCGGCCAGGGGCCCGAGCTGATTAGCGATCCCGAGTTCCAGGACTTCAAGCTGCACGTCGAATTCAACTGCGGACGAGATTCAAACAGTGGGGTGTATTTGCGGGGCCGTTATGAAGTTCAAATAGAGACCGAGTCTGCCGCTGAGCCTCCCAGCCATCACACGGGTGGTGTCTACGGTTTCATCGCGCCATCGCCCGAGCTTCCCCGGCAGCCCTCGAAATGGCAGACCTTCGATATCACGTTGATTGGCCGCACAATCACTGTCGTTCAGAACGGCCAGACCATTATCAATAATCAGGAAATTCCTGGAATCACAGGGGGCGCGTTGGACAGTCACGAGGGATTGTCCGGCCCCATCTATCTCCAAGGCAGCGAAAAGGGGCACGTGGCTTTCCGTAAAATTGTCATTACTCCTGCAGCGGAATAGTCGGCAACCACAAGCATCGCAATTCAAAGGCCGCAAACCTGAGCAATCTTGACTGGGAGAATCCGTGCCTATCGGTGCCGTTTAGGCATGGCCCGGGGCACACCATAAGCACGCCGCGCACATCCAGCGCGCAGGATTATTAGGATTTCTTGGAGTTGAGTTCGTCGCGAATAATTGCTTCGACGACGGGCTTCAGAATTTCGCGCGTGACTTTCTGCAGCACGTCGGGATTCATCTTTCCCAACACCCTCGCGACAAGCTCGTCCATGTCCGGTTGTGCTGCCGACACGGCCGCCGCATTTTGGGCAACCTCAGGTTCAGGCGCGTGCTCCCCCAGTTGCTCGGGTTCTGCATGGACCTCTGGGATAGCTGGCAACGGAGGCGCTACCACAGGCGCTTGCCACGCGCTGGCCCAGTTGGTCAGCTCAGGTGCTACAGAAACGGGTTCCGCAGGTGGTTCCTCCGCCGGAGCCTCGACTTGTTCGGCTGGCAGATGCTCCAAATCGGGCTGACTCAAATACGCCGAAGATTCAGCCGGCGATTCCGCGTGTACGGGAGCTTGTTCTGACCCGGGCGCTGACGCTTCTTGCGTCGCTTCAGACGAAACGGGCGCGGGCGCATCCCAAGTCGACGCCAGCAGGGAAGCGCGCCGTGCATCCACTTCCCACGAACTCTCCGGTATGGGCGCCCAGTTTGCGGGCTCCGTGGCTTTTGCCTCTTCCGCGACAGTTGGTGATTGCTCCGAAGCGCTTTCCAACGAAGCAGCCATTGTTCCGGGCAATTCGGCGGCCTTTTCCTCTGCGAGAGGGGGAAGAGCTGTCACCTCAGGAACTGCGCTCTCCTCTTCCTTCATTGCCGCAATCTTTTCTTCCACTCCGGCAGCCATCGCCGCTGCCCATGCATCGCCAGCGAAAGGTGAAGCGCCACCTTCAGGCTTCCGCTCCATCGTGGTGACAGCCGGAGCTTGTGGAGCTGCCGCCTCACTCTGGTCCGGACGTGTTGCGCCGCCCTGCCAATGCGGCGACGAAGAAATACTCTTCGCAGGCGAGCTGCCGTGAAACGCCTCATCTCGCCAGTCGGTCTGCCCTTTTGTGGACGCGGCCGCGTTTTCCATTGCGTCCAGCCCGTCTGGACGCCATCCCTCGTGCGAGGACTCTTCCTCCTCCTCTTCTTCAGGGACCTCGGCAGGTTCGTCCGACCAATTCCGCTGGGTCGCGAGCTCGATCATCGGTTTTGCCGAAGAGAACATCGCGGGATCTACTTCTTCTTCCTTCGTCTCCAGCAAGTTCCCGAACGCCAACGGCTCCTGCCCCGCGGCGATCTTCACCTGCTCGCGCGGAGTCGCAAATTCCTCGAGCGGCTCCGCTGCCGCCTCGGGAATTCCTTCAGGAGAAAGTGCTGCAAGCTTCGATGTAAATCCTGGGCTAAAGATTTCTGCTGGGCCACGGCTAGGTGCGGCCGCAGGCTTCTCTTTAGCCGGCGGCGGTCCCAGCGTTACGCCTGCCCGCGTCAACGCCGACTTCACCATGGAAATCAGAGGATCGGGAGGCACAAACGGCTTTTTCAGAACTCCGTCAGCCCCCACTCTTTGTGCTTCCTGCTCGTCCAGCGGGTCAAATGCGCCCACTAGCAGAATGACGGGGATATGCGAAAGGGCAGAATCTTCTTTCACATACCGGCAAACTTCGTATCCATTTCTCACCGGCATGAAAACATCTGCTAAGACCAGGTCGGGGTGCACATCGGAGATCTTTCGAACGGCGGCCTCACCATTGCCTACCGCGACCACGTCGATGCCCTGATCCTTCAGGGCTAGCCCGACCATCTTCTGGATGTTGCTGTTGTCGTCCGCAACCAGTATCTTGGCCACCGAACGTCCTCCGGGCGGCACACGCCAACCCCACCATGAGATTCAAACTTAATTGGACCACCCGGCCTCAGGGGCGTCAATTGCAGCCGCACTCCCCTGTGTCGGAAGTAAACATGGCGCGTTCCAATTCATAAACCTGTACTAAAGGACAGGAAATGCAAGAAGTCGCACCCCTTGTCCTTTTCCTGAATTCCTCTTCCCGGCGGGATGCTACCAGGGCAATAACTTCCTCAATCCCTTCTTCTTGCTGCTGGATTCCTTCTTTTTCGTATCGCTGTCTTGTGCTGTTGGTTGAGTACTGTCCGTCTTGGAACTGTCCGCCGAACTTTGAGGGGCGGGAGGCGTGCTACCCGACGCGGCTCCATCAGCAGGAGCTGCATCCGTGCTTCCGGTTTGCGCTCCTGAGTTGGAGGCCCCTGCAGTTCCCGCGGGCGCGTCCCCCGCTGAACTGGAGCTTGTATCTTCCGCAGTGCCACTTGCCGCAGCTCCCGCGGGCGCTGATTCACCCGGTTTCACCGTCATCACGATGCCTGTAGTGCCGCCCCCAGAACCCATAGTGGGCACACCACCACCTCTCAGAATATCGATGCCGGCGTTGCTCTCGGTTTCCGGTTCCAGATTTGGCTGGCCACTGACAGCGGCCATCCGTACGTCAGGGCTAGAATGAACGAGTCCCAACGGTTTGTGAGCGATACTCTCACGCTTCCGGGGCGTATTTTGCTCTGCCGTCATCCAAGCCACGGCTTTCGGATCCGGTTGCGGAATGGGCATCTTAAACTCTTTCAGCTTTTCCTTTGCAGCGGCCGCGCGGCTGGACAATGGGTAATTCTTCACGATCTGCGCGTAATAGTAGCCTGCGATGTCTTTGTGTTCTCCCTTTGTGTAGATCTCTCCGAGCATCCAAAGCGCGTTGTCTGATTTGCTGTATAGCGGATATCGCCGAACTAGCGGGATCAAGCGTCCGGCGGACGCGCGGGGATCGCCCTTAATGTAATAGTAGTAAGCGATACGATATTGCCCCTCCGCCAGAATCTCCTGAACCTCACGCAGGTGCTGCTCCGCCTTCGGGACCAGCGGATCCTTCGGGAACTTCTTCAAGAAAATCTGAAATTCCTCTTCCGCGGCTAACGCATGTGTGTTGTCCCGGTCCGGCTTGGCCATCTCGTTGTAGTTGGCCATGGCCACTTGCATCTGCGCATAGGCGGCCTCCGGCAGGAAGGGGAAAAACACCCCGAAATCCTTGTACGCTGCTATGGCTTGCGTGATGTTGGAGGTGCCGCCTTCCTTGTAGTACGAATCGGCGATGGCCAATTTTGCTTTGGCCAGGTATTCGCTGTCGGGATAGGTGTTGATCAACGTCTGCAAACCCAGCCGGCCCACCTCATGCCTGCCGCGCTTGATGTCGTCCATCGCCTTGTCATACAGCTGCTTGTCCGGCTCGACAGTATTGGAGGCGCCCGTGGACTTATCCAACTTTTTCTTTTTGTGAAAAATAAGCTGGGCGGAGCACTGACTTGATACGAATAACATCAGCGCACACATCAGAAGAAGTGGAATTCGCCGCAATCTTCACCTCTCTTTGGCAAACTGGTCCCTGGCCAAAAGTGCCAGCAAGAATAATGGCCCCCGACCACAGGCTTGAACCCACCCAGTATAACCTGAACTTCGGGACGGGTGTCGCGAGAACTTCGCCCCCAGGCAGGCGTCTGCCGTGCGGTGGGATGCTTAGAATCTTTCGCAGGTTGGCTTGCAATGCCGCAAGTCCGCCCCCCGATCCTCTCCGGATTAGGGCCGCGGAATCATCAGCCACAAAATTTTTCGTTTTGTCATATCCATTCGTCTCGTGTCTAACTACAATGCTTCCATGCCTTTCGCTCCGGAGGGGAAAGGCCTTACTCATGGAAAAAAGAAAATTTCTCTTTGCATCGCTCTCCAGCCTGATTGGCGACATTGCTTGGCAAGTGGTGAAGGAGGGCCACGAAGTCCGCTATTACGTCGAGAACGAGAAAGAACGAGACATCGCCGACGGCTTCGTCCCCAAATCAAGTGACTACGAAAAAGATGTGAAGTGGGCCGACGTCGTGGTCTTCGATGACACCCTTGGCCAGGGCTCGAAGGCGCAAGCCCTGCGCGCCGCCGGCAAGCTCGTCATCGGCGGAACCACCTACACCGACAATCTTGAGGATGATCGCTCCTTCGGCCAGGAGGAGCTGAAAAAGGCTGGCGTCACCATCATCCCCTACCAGGATTTCGACTCCTTCGATCCGGCCATCGAATTCGTTAAGAAAAATCCTGACCGCTATGTCATCAAACCCAGCGGTGAAGCGCAGAACGTTAAGCGCCGCCTCTTTGTGGGTGAAGAGGAAGACGGCAACGACGTGATCGGCATGTTGGAAGCCTACAAGCGGGCCTTCTCCGAGGAAATCAAAATCTTCCAGTTGCAGCGCCGCATCAATGGCGTTGAAGTTGCGGTTGGTGCCTTCTTCAACGGCAAGAAATTCATCACGCCGATCAACATCAATTTCGAGCACAAGAAGCTTTTCCCGAGTGAAGTCGGGCCGCCGACGGGCGAAATGGGCACGGCCATGTTCTGGAGCGAGCCCAACGCGCTGTTCAACCGCACGCTCCTCAAAATGGAGCCGAAGCTAGCCGAGGAAGGTTACGTCGGGTACATCGACGTGAACTGCATCGTCAACAACAATGGCATTTATCCGCTCGAATTTACTTCCCGCTTCGGCTATCCCACCATCAGCATTCAGCAGGAAGGCATTCTGACGCCGATCAGCGATTTCTTCTGGGAGCTTGCCAATGGCCTGGAGCCGAAATGGCGCACACGCAGTGGCTTCCAGGTTGGCGTGCGGATCGTCGTTCCGCCGTTTCCGTTCGACGACGAGGCCACGTTTGAATCCTTCAGCAAAAATGCCGCCATCGTTTTCAAGCGGCCCATCAACGAAGGAATCCACATCGAAGATGTGAAAATTGTCAACCAGCAATGGCTCGTGGCGGGCACTTCCGGCGTCGTTCTGATTGTCGTGGGCGTTGGCCAGACCATGAGGCAGGCGCAAGTCCAGGCCTACTCCCGAATTAAGAACGTTCTCATCCCCAATATGTACTACCGAACAGACATCGGCGACCGTTGGGTGGAAGATTCGGACAAGTTACACAACTGGGGTTACTTGCGCTAGCGACATACTGAAATTTCTGGCCTTGGCTTTGAGGGAAAATCTCTTTTCATTTTTCTCTTCGTCCCAACCTGGCCACCGGTTATCATCTCAGTCCCGAGTCAGTCTTTCGGACCTGGAGGACCTGATGAAACGCCTACTTGCTTCTGCGCTCTCGCTAGCTTTTGTGCCGGGCCTCACGTCAATCCCTGCCCAGCCTCAAAAAAAGGACGAACCCCCAAAATTAACTCTCAAGGTCGGCGATACTGCTCCCGACTTCACTCTTCTCAGTAACGAATGGAAAACGGTGAAGCTGAGTGACTTCCACGGAAAGAAGAATGTCTTTCTTGCGGTCTACGTCCTCGCCTTCACCGGTGGTTGAACGAAACAACTCCAGGCGGTCCAGTCTGGACTTGATTCTGGAAAGATCGACGCCAACGATACCGCGGTTTTCGGTGTAAGTATGGATAGCCCTGCCGCCAACAAGGCCTATGCTGAAAAGATCGGCGTCAAATTTCCACTCCTGAGCGACATGAACCGCAAGATGCTCACTTCGTACGGCATTTTGAAAACTTACGATGTCCAGAGCGAGGGCTATCAATGGGCGTTGCGTGCAAACATCGTCATCGACAAAAACGGCGTTATCCAGCACATCGAAGGCGGAGATGGCGCAGTCGATCCAAATACAGCCGTATCCGTCTGTCTCGATCTGCACAAAAAGCAATCTACCCATTAGGTGCCTTTGACATTTTCGCCAATGAAAGGACCATCATCCAGGGCCACTCGCCCTCCACTTCCGTTTTCACTAGCGTGAAAAGTAACCCGTCTTTGCGCGGATTATTGTGCCCGCCTGTTTCGGCTTGATCACAATCTTCCGGAACGCATCGTCCTTCGCTTTGTTCGACGGGTAGTAAGCCAACTCGTACGAAGTCCGCAATTCTTCGGCAAGTTGCCGGAAATAAGCGTGTGGATCAGTTCTCTGCGCGTCGATGTGCGCGCCGCCCGTCTCTTTTGCAATGCGGTCCATCACGCTGATCCCGTATTTGTTCCGCGCGTTCAACGAGCCGTGTTTGTTCGTTTCTGTGTAACGGATCGCGTAGAAAATCACGTTCGCGGCTTGCGACGCTTCGATGGCCGTCATCATGTTGTTTGAGCTGGAGTTGTCCTCGCCGTCGCTGAACATCAGGATGGCTTGCCGCCCGCCGGCCTGCGCCAGTTTCTCGGTGACGCTGTAGTAGATGGAATCGTAGAAAGCTGTGCCCAGCTCCCGCTCTTCCTCTGGCCCGATCTCTGGAAAATGCCTCTTTCCTTTGTCGAACTCATGGAAGTTGTCCAAAATGGCTTCGGGGGAATTCGTATAGTCGCTCACCAGCCGCAGGTGGTTCCCGAAACACACCATGAATGCGCGGTCCTTCGGGCCAAGCACTTCTTTCAGGAAAACCTCCAAATCCTTGTGATGCTTCTTCTCGAAATGTTCCTGGCTGCCGCTCACATCCATAATCAAAGCGAGGGTCAAAGGAAGGTCCGTGCTTTTCGCGAAAAACTCGATCTTCTGCGGGACGGCGTCTTCATACAGCTCCACGTCGTCTTTGGTCAGATTCCCGATCAGCGCCCCGTTCGCGTCCCTGGCGGTGAACGCTACGTTCACGAGATTCACATCTACCCTAATCGGCTTTTGCGCCTCCTTCGCCAAAGAGAATGTCAGAAGACAGAATGCCGCCAGGCCAGAAATCGCGCACCTCATGAGACCCCCTCGGTTTGCTTCAGTATTATTACGAATGGGCCATGCGAACTGTTCCCGCGTTGCGAGTTCGTGTAGCGGCCGCGGTCTGCCGCGGGCACGTCACTGCTTCTGCGCACAGTCAGATCCCAAATCTAGGTCTAGTCCTGCCGCAAGCTTCGATAATGGAATCGCCACATGGCCAACACAAACAGAATCACCGCGCAATCCAGCCCGTAGCCGAGCGTGATGGAATGTTCCAGCCATGTCGCTTGCTTCAAAGCCGCCTGCCGCAAGCTGAGAAACCGCCCTTCCGTCAACAAATTCGTCGAGGGCAACAAATAATACAGCCCCGTCTTCAACCACATCAGTTTCGGCTTCCAGGCAAAACTCCCCGGCCCGACGAAGTCAGTCAACAGTGACAATGCCAGGATCATTCCCATGGTGATCACTGGATGGACCAGTGTGCCGAAAACCAAGCCCAACGCCGCGTAAATCGCGTACCGCACCATGGGATACACGAGGAGGATCCACGGGGCAGCGTGAATCTTCATCCCGGCGATGGCCACCAGGCCGTAACTCATTCCCATCATCACGAGCACGTAACAAAACATAAACGCCATCACACCCAAATACTTCCCCAGCAGGAATTCCCACCGCTTCACCGGCCGCGCCATCACCGCCAACACGGTTCCTGACTTCAACTCACTATGCAGCGCATCCGCGGCTCCCCATGCAGCCAGAATGCTGCCAAGTGCGCTCACGAACGACATCACGCCAGAAACCATCTCCAGCACCGCGGCTTCCATGCCTTGTTGATTTGCCGCGGTTGTCGCCGACTTTGCTCCCATCAAGGGAACCAACATCAGCAGTACGACGCACGCCGCCAGAATCAACACCAGGGCCACCAATCGGTTGTGCAAAAAACTCTCCAGTGTGTTCAGGACCAGTGATCCGATCCTCACGCCACACCGCCTTCCGTCCCAACTGTCTTCATGTACAGTTCTTCCAGCGAATTGCGCACCGGCATGACGTGGATCACGTCCATCCCCGCGGCCCAGAGGGACTCCGCCGTCTCTCGTTTATGTGCGATGCCGACGGTAATCACCACTCCGGCCTCTCCCCGCGCAATGATTCCGCCCTGCTCCTGGATCTTCAGCTCCAATTCCGGCGTCACTCCCGTCACAAGAATCTCCACGCGGTCCGCCGCCACCAGGAGGTCCTGCATGCGTCCACTCTTCACCACGCGGCCGCGGCTGATGATAATCACCCGATCGCAAATCTGTTCGACTTCCGACAGCAAGTGCGAACTCAAAAAGACCGTTTTGCCCTCCGTCCTCAAAGCGGATAGCAGGTCTCTCACGTCTTTCCGTCCGGTCGGATCGAGCCCCGAAGTCGGCTCATCCAACACCAGCAATTCCGGTTCTGCAAGGAGTGCCTGCGCTACGCCTAGCCGTTGCACCATTCCCCGCGAGTATTTCCCGATCCTCAGTCTCTCGTATCCCGTGAGCCGTACCTTTGTGAGCAGATCCGGAATCACCGTGGCCGCGTCTTGCGCGCGCCGCCCGGCGAGCGCATTGTGGAACCGCAGCAGCCGTTCAGCTGTCAGATACTTGTAAAATGCAAAATTCTCCGGCAAAAAACCAATTTGCCGCTTAGCCCGTACGTCTCCCGGCTCATACCCCATCACGCGAATCTCTCCGTAATCCGCGTAGAAAAATCCCATGAGCAAGTTGATGCTTGTCGTTTTGCCGGCGCCATTCGGCCCGAGAAACGCGCACACCTCGCCCGGCATAACTTGAAAGGACGCATGTGTCAGTGCAGGGACTTCCAAGCCGCGCAATATTTTCCGGTAAACCTTCGTGACTTCGCGAAATTCAATCGCTGGACTCGACATTCTCCGTTTCCTTGCTCTTCGCGTCCCCTTTGAGCCCCAATTGCTGGAATAGGCGGTACTCCAGTCCGCCTTGGTAGCCGGACTGCGACCCGATGACTTTCCCTGATTCGTCAATCACAAACAGCATGGGAATTCCTTCCACGCCATAGGCCTCTCCAGCCTTGCCATCGCTATCCCACAATATGGGGAAAGTGAGGTTTGCATCCTCCACATAGTGCCTGGCCTCGGCACGGCTTTCATCGGTACTGATTGCCAGCACCTCGAAGTTCTGGTTTTTGGGGTGGTACTTCTCATAAAAAGCTTCCAGTTCCGGCAATTCCATGCGGCAGGGTCCACACCAACTCGCCCAGAAGCTCACCACAAGCTTCCTTTTGCCCTTGTAATCGGTCGAGGAAATAGGCTCTCCCGAAAGAGTGTTCAGCGTGAATTCGGGCGCCGGCTTGTTTAGCAGCGCCGATTCCTCCGCGCGGCCGAACAGTTTCTTTTCCAGGGATTTCGCTTTCCAGGTGAGAGGAATCGTAGCTCCTGCAAGGAAAATCAACAGCAGCAGGGATTTCGCAGAAGGTAGTTTGGGCATTCTGCCGGGAGTATACCTCAGCACGATTGCCTTTTAACTTACTTTTGCGGAGATCGGCGCGTTCAATTCGCGATTGTCAGCTGAACTTCCGTAGTCGTCGCAATCCGCATCCCTGCCAGGGGTGTTTGATCGATAACCGAACCATGCGGCCACTCCGGGGCCTTCACATAGTTTATTTTGCGATGCAGGTTCGCCAGATCCAGTCTGTGCTGTGCCTCAACCTCATTCACCCCAAGCAGGTAAGGCATCACGTAAGCTGTTTCCTTTGGGCCCGCTGACACCAGCATGTCAACTCTGGGCGTTGCCGCCCCGTTGCCCGGCTTCGGATTTTGTTGCAGCACAGTGTCGCTTGCCCGGTCGGTCGTCGTCATCGTGGATACTTCGCCCACCTGCAGCCCCGCCCTCAACAATTGAATCCGCGAAACTCGCAGTGTATTGCCTTCAATGGAAGGGATCTCCAACTGCCGTTGCCCCAAGCTCAATACCACGTGCGCCTGTTGTGAAACCTTCATCAACATCCCCGGTGGAGGAGTTTGCCGCACCACTTGGTTGATTGGCACGTCGCTGTAGACGCGGTCGGCGACGCGCAGCAGTAATCCTTTTGACCGCAAAACACGGCTCGCCTCGCCCACGTCCTTCCCGACGAGGTTCGGCATAGTCACTTCGCGCCCGTGAACCGCAACCCTCATCGCGGTAATTGCGCTCAGAAACGCAGCGGAAGCCAGAATGAACACCAAAAACGCCATCCGGCTTAACCACTCGACTCGTTCGCGCAACGTCATACTCTTCACTCTCGAACTTCACACCCCGCGCGTCAATCGTTTCCTCTTTTCCCGGAAGATTCTTGTCTAAAACGTGCGCCCCCAAGCTTTCCTATTTTTTCAATTCCGGCGCAGGATATTCCGGCAGCTTCTCTTTCGTCGTGTCCGCCCGCTTCACTTCCAATTCATCGAATAAGAGCGAGGGACTGATAACCGTCTGCGGCAATCCGGCCATTCGGTTGCTGACCAGCGGATCATCGCCAACCGCAATGAGGTCGTTTCGCAAAGCGCGCACATCCAGCTCATTGAACACCGCTCCACGCACCAACTCCTCGTGACCGTCTTTTGTGTATACACGATAAAGCAAGCGCGGCGAATTTCCCGGGCCCAGCGTGTCCACGCGGTACCCGAATTCTTTGTTCTGTTCCGCTGCCATCTGTTTCAATTGATCGCTCAGCGCTTTCGCCGTCTCAGGCTCCGCGCTTTTCACCAGCAACACTCCCACGTTGGGAAATGGCGCGCCTCCCGGATTCGCGCGTCCATGCCCGTTCGAAGTAGGAAAGTCCCGGATGGGCTGCCGCCCCACAAGATAATTCTCGAGCGTTCCGGAGTTGACCAAAGTCACCGACTGCGCCTTCACGCCTTCGCTATCCACGCCATAGCTTCCCAGCAGCTCTTTCCCGCCGAATGTGTTCATCGTCGGGTCGTCCACAACCGTGACGAACTTCGGCAGCACGCGCGTCTTGTAGCTCGTCGCGAACACCCCCGTCGTGCGGTTCGGCCGTCCCAGTTGTGGCTTTCGCCCCAGCAGGTTGTTGCCGACCAAAGTCGCAACGATGTCGTCCGCCGCGTCCGGAGCAAACAGCACCGGCCCGCGATACGATTCCTCGACAATCGGGGCTTCCCGCAGAGCCTTCAGGGTGTCGAGCATCTTCCTCGACTCTTTCAACAATTCCCCGCGCGACGGCAATTGTTCCGGCTTCTCCTCTGTCCAGAACGGATTTCGTTGCAACCGCATGCCGTCCCCGGCTTGCGTCGAGCCGTTAAGCGTGACCGTCGCCGTCGACCGGCCTTGGCGCACGATTGTCCCTTCGGAGTTCACGAAATACTCATTCACACAAAGGAAGCGCGCATTCGCCGATACGAGCTGCACCTCGGGATATTGCCGGTAGAGATTCGTTATCTCCTCCAGGGTCTTGTTCCACTCGTTCTGGTCCAATTTGAGAGCCACCGTGTCGCCCACCGCGGAGATGACCGGCGCGTGGGCAAAATCGTCCACAGGATTTGGATCCGGAGTGAACTGCTTCAACGACGAAAGCTTCTCTGCGTACGCGTCGGCCGCGCTTTTGTAAGCTTCGTCTGTGAGCAGCCAGATTTGCCGCCTCAACGCAATGGGGTCATTGTCGAGTGGAATGATGGAAGCGCTGCCAAGTCCTTTGCTGTAATAGCTGTCTTGCTTGTAATCTCCGATACGCACGACGACTCGAATGATTCGCAAGTGCGACCGCTCACTTTGCCGCAGTGCTCCAAATTCGGCGTCCGCGCTGAAGTCGTCTACGTCGTTCACTCGGTATTCGATGTAGTAAGGCGCCTGCACCTGATCCATCTTTAGTTGCGCCTTGGAGCGGTCCAGTTCGGTCAGGAGCGCTTCGAGTAAGGCGTCACCCTTCGCCGCATCATGCGCGGCCGCTGTCGCCATTATGGGTTTGGATGAATCGTCTGTCCTGGCCATCACAGGGGCAACCGGCAATCCGCCGAGGAACATCAGGAAACCGAATGCCACTCGAGCAAAAGTCTCAACTCCCTTCATGGCTTCTCCCCCGGCTTCCTGGCTGCGTCCTTGTCCGGCCCGGCACTGTCAATTCCCGGAGCCTGAAGAATCGGTGGACGCTCGTGCCCATGCGCGCGCTTCTGCACTTCCATCTCGTTGAAGAGCATCGCGGGTGCTGCGGCCGATACCGGCACACTGCCGCTTTCGGCGCCGCACACGCCGTTAAAGACGTGTTCCTTGTCGCCCGTCGCGACAATCCGCTTCAACGCGGCTAACGGGGTACCCACGATGTCCACTCCCCTCACCAGTTCATCTGGCCGCCCATCGGGATACACTTTGTAGACAATCACCGGCAGCACTTGAAACGACTGCGGCAGCGACCGCGTGGTCAGCGTAAAGCCCCCCTGGATGTCATCAAAGTACAATCCATAGGGCTTGCCTTCGTTCTTGATCTCCTCTATCAACTTTTGCCGCATATCTGCCTCAGGCGTGGTCTTGTTCGATGACACAATCAGGTTCCCCTGCCGGCCCGTCGGCATCAGCCCCGGCTGATTGCGTCCGTGTCCGTTCGACTTGTCGAATCCTTTAATCGGCATGCGCGACATCAAGAAGTTTTTGAGTACGCCGTTCTGGATAACCTCCACGCGCTGCGCCGGTGTTCCTTCACTGTCGAACGAATACGCCCCGGCGAGCTTCACGCCTGCAATTTCCTTGACCGTCGGGTCATCCGCAACGCTGATGAACGTCGGCAGCACTTCCTGTCCCACTTTCTTCGTGAACGTTTGCCCTTCGTCCTCATCCCGCTGCCGGTGTCCTTCCAAGCGGTGTCCAAGCACCTCATGGAAGAAGACAGCGGCAGCACGCCCGCTCAGCAACGCTGGTCCATCATACGGTTCCGCCACCGGAGCATTCCGCAGCGCCTTCAGATCCGCCGCCATTCTCTCAATCTTGCCTATCAGCTCCGATTCCGGCGGCAATCCCGCCGCGGAAGGTGCCTGAAACGTCTCCACGCGCAGCAGATCCATGCCATCCTCGGCGCGTGTCTGCGCTTCAATCACAAGCCGCACCGAAGCGCTCGGTGCCTCAATCGCCGCTCCCTCACTCGAGACCATTCGCGAGTTCGTCGAGGCGACCTGCAGCATCACTGTTGAAAAATAGACGTCGGAATATTTCCGGAACGCGCTCGAAAGCCGCTTCACCTCTGCTTCCCAGGCTGCTTGGTCAAATGACGCTGCTTTTTCCTTGGCACCCACGTGCACTGTCGGCTCCTCGTTGGAAAAATCGGGCGACTTGTCTTCCTCTTCCGCCTTCACGGCTGTGTTGGTCTTTACGTTGAGATACGCTGGCGCGGCGCGCTTGTACGCGCGATCCGTGAGTTCCCACAGGCTGCGCGCCTCCGCGTCCGCGTCATCGTTGAGCGGCAACGCGCCGGAGGTCATTCCGCTGGCGCGGCTCTGGCCGTGTGTATTGTCCAGTTGTGGCGTGCCGACGCGCATGGTGACGTCTGCCGACCGCCGTCTCACAGTTGTGTCGGAGAGCAATCCTCCGTACGACGCCGCGATTACAACCTGTTCCAGGTCATACACCGAGTAACTCAAAAAGTATGGTGCGGGATCACTTTTCGCGAGGTCGGTCTTGGCGCGGTTCAACTCCGTTTGCATGGTGGCGAGTATAGGATCCGGCGCGGTCTTGTCCGCCGCTTTCGGAGAAGCAACGAGCGGGAAGCTCGCAAGCTGCGCCGTCAGCAGCAAAGCCATCGCCGGACGCATTCGCTGCCATCTCGGCATTCCATCTCTGTGTCTCGATGCTTCTTGCCGCTTCTTCTTCATGAGAGATTGGCTCCCTTTGCCACACTTCCGCCCGACAACAGCAAGGTAATTCGCGAGTATGCCTGAGCGAATCGCCCTGCGCAAATCACCTATTCCCAAAGCGTTCCCCGGGATGCAATCGCGCGCCGTTCGCGAACTCCAGCGCGGATACCTGTTTCCGTCCTTCCAGTTTGACGTGCGTCAACTCCAATACGGTTGCCGCCCCGCACGTCACCAGCACTTCTCCGCGCCGCGCCAACAAGCCTCCTGGTTCACTTGGCATTTCCAAAGGTGACGCTTTGCCCGAAGCTTCTAACGGCCTGCCCCAAACGTGGCAGGTCTGCCCTCGGAATTCTGTGAATGCCCCCGGCCACGGCGCAAACCCTCGCATGCGGTTGAATATCTCCCTTGCCGACAGCTTCCATCTGATCTGGCCATCTTCGCGTTTCAAAATCGGCGCGAGCGTGGCAGCGGAATGATTTTGCGGCCGCGCGGTGATGGTCCCCTTCTGCAAGCCACGAAGTGTATCAAGCATCAGGTCCGCCCCTGCTTGGGCCAATCGCACTGACAGCTCCGGCGCAGTTTCCTCAGAACCAATTGCCAATTCCTGCTGCAGGAGGATTTCTCCTGTATCCATTCCCGCGTCAATGTGCATCGTCGTGTTGCCAGTTATGGTCTCGCCATTGGCAATCGCCCAGTTGATTGGCGCGGCGCCGCGATATTTCGACAGCAGGGAAGCGTGCAGGTTGATCCAGCCAAGTCGCGGAATTGTGAGAAGTCGCGCAGGGATGATCTGCCCATATGCGATGATGACGACCACTTCAGGCGCGAGCTTTCGAAGTTGCTCCTCGACTTCCGGCCCGCGCACCTTCGCCGGTTGTTGCACCGGCAATTGCGCCGCAAGCGCTACTTCCTTCACGGCTGAAAACGGCACTTCCTGGCCCCGGCCGCGCGGCCTGTCCGGTTGTGTGAACACGGCCGCAATCTCGAAGTCGGATTGCGCAATTAGTTTTTGGAGGGAGGGAACCGCAAACTGCGGCGTGCCGCAAAACACCATCCGCAGGGGGCTCACAGCCTCTCCACCCGCAGGCTCGTCAACTTTACCACTCGCCTTCTTTCCGTAGCTTCTTGATCTTTCTCTTGATGAGGTCGCGTTTCAGCATGCTCAGGTGCTGCAGGAACAGAATCCCGTTCAGGTGATCGATCTCATGGCAAAACGCCCGCGCCAACAGGTTTTCTCCCCGAATCTCGAACGGCTCGCCCTTTAGATTTTGCGCTTTCACCGTCACAAACTGCGGCCGGATCACATACCCGCGAAACCCGGGAATAGACAGGCAGCCTTCTTCCTCGCGAACCTCGCCTTCCGCGTGAATCAATTCTGGATTGACAAGCACGATCTTCGCTTCGGCATTTTTTCCGTTCGAGACGTCCACCACCGCCAGCCGTAGGCTCTTGCCGATTTGTGGAGCGGCCAGCCCAACGCCCTGGGCGGCGTACATGGACGCGAACATGTCCTCGGCCAGTTCTTCGAGTTCGGCATCAAATTTCTTGATTGTGGCCCCAGGCTTTTCCAGCACGGGATCGCCGTACTTCACGATGGGATAGATCTTGCGTGGCGGTGCTTCGGCTGTCTGCGTCGCCTTCTCTGCGGTCGGTTCAGAACTCGTCGATTTGTCGGCCATAGCCTTCGAAATTCCGCCGTGTTTCGGCGAGCGAATCTCCTCCAAATTTTTGCAGAAAAGCTTCTGCGAGCACAAGTGCAACCATGGCTTCGGCGGCCACGGCACCCGCGGGCACTACGCACCAGTCGGACCGCTCGTACGCCGCCTGCACAGGCTCTTTCGTCACCATGTCGGCTGTGCCCAACGGTTTCCGTAGCGTCGAAATCGGCTTCAAGAACCCACGCAGGACCACGTCCTCGCCATTCGTAATCCCGCCCTCAAGGCCGCCGGCGCGGTTGCTAGGTCGCCGGAATCTCTTTGCCTTTTTGTCATACGAAATCTCGTCTTGGACTTCGCTGCCGTACGACCCCGCAGCCAGAATCCCCGAGCCAATCTCCACTGCCTTGACCGCTTGCACGCTCATCAGCGCTTGTGCCAGTTTGCCGTCCAGCTTTTCATCCCATTGCGCGTGCGAGCCGAGGCCGACCGGCACACCGCGAGCCACGATCTCAAACACGCCACCCACAGTGTCTCCCGCCTTCAGCGCGGCATCCACTTCGGCCATCATCTTTTGCTGGACTCCCGAGTCCACGCAGCGCAGCGGCGACTCAAAATCGCTGCAGACCACCGCAATCTCTTCCCACTTCGCAGCCCGTTCCAACCGTACGTGCCCTACCTGAATCGTGTGGCTCGCAATTTGCACTCCGAACTGTGCCAGCAATTGCTTCGCGAAGCTGCCCGCCGCCACCCGCGCGGCAGTCTCCCGCGCCGATGCTCGCTCCAGCACGTACCGGGCGTCGTGAAAGTTAAATTTCTGAGAGCCTGCCAGATCCGCGTGACCCGGCCGCGGCGCTACAAGCTTTTTCGATTCCGCCTCTGGTCCCGCCGGGCCCTCCACCGCCAGAATCTTCTCCCAGTTGGCCCAATCGCGATTTTCAATCCTCAGCGCGATCGGCGCTCCGATCGTCTGCCCGTGCCTCACTCCAGCAAAAATCTCTGCGCGGTCTTGCTCGATCTTCTGCCGTCCGCCGCGGCCATACCCCAACTGCCGCCGATGCAGTTCGTGATTGATTGCCCCAATGTCAATGGGCAGTCCGGCTGGCAAGCCCGACAAAAACGCCAGCAAGGCCTGCCCGTGGGATTCTCCCGCTGTATAGAAGCGCAGCATAAACTATTAAGTGTATCGGCCACTTCGCTCCACGTCCAGCATCGTCAAGAAGCTTGGTCTGTTAGAGTCTTGACGCTTGTCCCGGCTGCAGTTACGCTTCTCCCGAGGTTGTCCACGAGCACACTGTGTCAGACGCGCCTTTGCAGTTCACTCGACAGCAGCCCGACGCTCCCGAAACTCCCTCGGTGGCGGCAGTTCTCTCGGGCGCGGCAAAAGAAAGCGTCCTGAAGGTTCAGGACTACGCGAAACTTTCCTATCATTCCATCGCGAATCTCTTCACGCGTCCACGTTACGGCGAAGATACGGTTCACCAAATGGACGACATCGGCACTGGGTCCCTTCCCATCGTGCTCCTTTCGGGATTCTTCATCGGCGCCGTCATGGTGTTGCAAACAGGTTCGCAATTCCAGCGCTTTGGCCAGGTCTCTCTCACGGGCGACATCGTTTCTCTTGCCCTGGTTCGCGAACTCGGCCCCACCATCACGGGTCTCCTCGTGGCTGGCCGTTGTTCCTCGGGAATCGCTTCGGAATTGGGCTCCATGCTGGTCACCGAGCAAGTGGACGCCATGCGCGCCATGGGAACCGATCCCAGCCGCAAACTTGTCTCGCCCCGCGTGCTCGCCTCCCTCATCGTGGTTCCACTTCTCGCCACGATCTCAGTCTTCATCGGCCTCGTCGGAGGCATGGTCGCCAGCGTGTTGTCCCTCCGACTCGATGCCACCACCTTCTGGGACCGCGCCATTAAGATCCTCGAATTTTCTGATCTCATGCAGGGTTTCACCAAGGCTCTCGTCTTTGCCTTTATTCTTTCTACGGTGGGTTGCTATCAGGGGCTGAACGTTCGTGGCGGTACACAAGGGGTCGGCCGTGCCACCACGCAAGCCGTCGTAGTGTCCTCCGTCTTGATCATCGTCGCGGATACTTTTCTTACGAAGCTGGCTCTCTTCCTGGCCGAAAAACTCTGACGCCATGGGTTCGCCTTCCACACTCTCCTTTGCCGCTCTCGGATTAGAGAGTGAGGCGGCGCTTGAATTCTCCGACGTCTGGATCGGCTTTGACGAGGGCCCCATCCTTCGCGGCCTCTCCTTTTCCGCACAGCCCCGCGAAACACTCATCCTTCTTGGGGAAACAGGCACCGGCAAAACCCTCGCTCTGAAGCTCGCTGCCGGCCTCCTTCGTCCTGATCGCGGCACTGTCCGCGCCATGGGCCAGGACATCTCGGCAAAGAGCGAACGCGAGCTGCTTCAATTTCGCCGCCAGGTGGGTTTTGTTTTTCAGGAGGGTGCTCTCTTCGATTCGCTTACCGTCGGTGAGAATGTTGCCTACCGTCTGCGCGAGGAGCACCTCAGCGAAGAGGAAATCGGGCCGCGTGTCGAAGAGGTGCTGCGCTTCGTTGAACTCGAGCACACCGTCGATCTGCTTCCTTCCGAGCTTTCCGGAGGCATGCGCCGCCGTGTTTCCATCGCCCGCGCCCTGATCACACGCCCCCCCATCGTCTTGTACGATTCTCCCACCGCCGGGCTCGACCCGATCACTTCGCAAACCATCATCACCCTGATTCTCCGCTTGCGCGATGTCTATGGTGTCACGGCACTTCTCGCCACGCACCGGCTTCAGGACGGATTCGCGCTGGCCAATTTTCATTTCGATTCCACTATGCGCGCTGTCCAGCGCGGCGTCGCGAAAGATAAGTTCCATTCTGCCACCACGCGTTTTCTGGTTTTGCGCGATGGGCGAGTTTATTTTGAAGGCAGCCCGGAGGAGATGCTCGGGTCCAAGGATCTCTACCTGCAACGGTTCTTGATTTGAAGCGGCTGGCTCTGGAATGCTGGCTGTCGGCTCTTGGCTAAAGGCTGTATAGTGTTCCCAGGCCTGCCCTCAGAAGTTTGCGGAGGAAGCGGAGAATGGCGCGCGGCAAACAATTGACGTGGTCGGAATTGCGCGTGGGCCTGTTCGTGCTCGTTGGCCTCTTGATTCTTGCGGTCGCGATTTTCTATGTCACCGGCGTCCGCGTGTTCGGACCAAAGTACCGCGTGAAGACCTACTTGCCGGAAGTCTCTGGCTTGGCCACCGGCGCGCCGGTTCGCTTGGATGGTGTGGAAATCGGCAACGTGGAGAAGATCACGCTTGTCCCTCGACAGCGCGGTAAGCCGCCCGACCACATGCATAACATTGAAGTGGTGATGCGCCTCGATCGGCTGTATAAGGAAAATATTCTGACCGATTCCGTCGCCTCGCTCGTCACCGAAGGTCTTCTTGGTAACCGCTACGTCAACATCCAGCGCGGCTACACCGGCGTCCCCATCGAGGACGGCCAGGCCGTTCCCGGCGGCGAAGAAAAGGCCATCAAAGAGGTTGTCGAACGCAGCGCCGATGTGCTCCTCAATCTTAAAGCCTTGAGTGAAGACGTGCAGGAACTGATCGCCGGAGTTCAGCGCGGCAAAGGAACGCTCGGAAAACTTCTCACGGATGAGCAGGCGTACAACCATTTGAACAGCATTCTTGCGAAAGGCGATGAGATCGCCACCAATATTCAGGCCGGGCAGGGAACTGTGGGCAAACTCCTCAACAGCGATGAGATGGCCGACAAAATCGAAACCACCGTGGATCAGCTAAATACTATCCTCGCCGACCTTCGCGCCCAGAAGGGCACGCTCGGCAAGCTTATATACGATCCGACCCTCTACGACCAGGCCAAACAAGCTATGGAGAATGGCAACGCCGTCATTGGCGACGTGCGTGCCGGCAAGGGCACCTTCGGCAAGCTCGCTACCGATGAAACCCTCTACAACAAGCTGCGTGATACCAGCTCCAACCTCGCGGAAGCGACGGCCAAGCTCAACCGCAACGACAATACCGCCGGCCGACTGTTCGCCGATCCGAAGCTCTATGACAATCTCTCCGGGATGACCGGCGACATGCGCTCTCTGATTACCGACTTCCGCAAAAATCCCAAGAAATTCCTCACCATCAAGCTCACCTTCTTCTGAGACACCTCCGTAGGCACGCTAGGCGACAACCAGGCCCGCCGGCGCGGAGTGTTAGCTTCTTCCCCCTTTGCCTGCGCCCTCCCCGTCGTGTTTTAATGTCTTTGTAACAATCACCAAATAACCTCGAGAGTCTCAATTAGGAATCAGTCGCCCTCTCATGGAAACTCCGGACACCGCGATTAAGGCCCCTCGCCCAGAGGCCACCAAAACGACCCTTCCCCAGCCAGGTCGCCCTATCCCCAGCCGCGCTTATCCTGGTGCCCTCATTGTGGTTGAAGGCACCGACGGCTCCGGCAAGAGCACGCAGCTTTATCTCCTGAAGCGCTGGCTCGAAATAGGGGGATACCGCCTCCACTTCACTGAGTGGAACTCCTCGCCTTTGGTGAAGGCCACCACCCGCCGTGGCAAGCAGAAGCGTCTGCTCACTCCCACTACGTACTCTCTGCTGCATGCTGCCGATTTCGCGGACCGTTGCGAGCGTCAGATTATGCCTTTGCTTCAGGGCGATTATCTTGTCTTGGCTGACCGCTATATTTACACTGCGTTTGCCCGCGACGCTTCCCGCGGCTGCTCGCATCGCTGGCTCCGCAACCTCTACCGCTTCGCTCCAATTCCGGACATCACTTTCTATTTCCGTGCCCCCCTCGATATCGCCGTCAATCGCATTCTCAGTGGCCGGCCTAAGCTCAAATTCTATGAGGCCGGCATGGACCTCAACCTCTCATATGATCGCGCGGAGAGCTTCAAGCTGTTCCAAGCACGCATCCTTGAGGAATACGACAAAATGGTCGAGACCGACAGTTTCGTCGTTCTCGACGGCACGATGCCCGTCAACAAGCTCCAAAAACAGATGCGTGACATTGTGGCCTCAAAGATTGACTTGAAACGTTTCGCACCGCGCGCCGAGGAGTCAGAGTAATCATGCCCGATCCGGAACGCGACAAATCCGTTCCTCCCGCTCCCGTCCCGGAGCCTGTCGCGCCCAAGGCGGCCAGCCCGGATGGTGAGTACGCACAGTCTTTCTTCGGCGAGCCTTTGGTCGGTCTAGAACCTTCGGAACTGAACGGCACCTTGGTCGTCATCGAGGGCATGGACGGTTCGGGCCGCTCCACGCAAATTGCGCTCCTTCAGGAATGGCTTGAATCGGAGGGCTTCGCGGTGGTGACAAGCGGCTTGCGCCGCTCCAACCTCGTTGGCCGCGATATCGACGAACTTCTCGCCAAGAACGCGGTCACTCGCCTCACTCTCGCCCTCATGTATGCGACCGACTTCTTTGACCAGCTCGAGCACCGCATCGTTCCCGCTCTTCGTTCCGGCGCCGTCGTTCTCGCTGACCGATTCATCTTCACCTTGATCGCCCGCGGCGTCGTCCGTGGCATCAATCGCGACTACATGTCCGGCCTTTACGCCATGGCCCTCCGCCCTCATCTCACCTTCTGGCTTAACGTCCGCCCCGAGACCGCCTTTGCTCGCGAGTTCAAGAAAGCCCAAGCCATCAGCTACTGGGAAGCCGGACGCGACATGTCTCTCTCTCACGACCTGTATTGGTCCTTCGTCCGCTACCAGACCATGATCAAGCGTGAATTCGAGGTGATGGCCAAGAAAAGCAGTTTCATAGAGCTTGACGGCGAAGAGAGTGTCTCCAGCGTCAACAAGCAGCTCCGCCAGCGCATCGGCGAACAACTCAGCATCCGGTCTACGAAGTACACCCCATCCGCAGCCCTCGCGCATCTCTGGCGGTAACGCCGATCATGCCCGAGCCCGTCCACATCGCCGCAATCGATGCTGGCTCCAACGCAGTCCGTCTGTCCGTCGCCCGCGCCTATTCCGCCATCGATATCGAGCCGCTCATCTCCGAGCGCTACCCGCTTCGCCTTGGTGAAGGGGTCTTCGTGCGCCACCGCTTCAGCGAGGAAGTGTTGAGCCGCGGCTTAAAAGCCTTTCGCCATTTGCGCGAGATCATGGATGAATTTGGCGTCACGAAATATCGCGCCGTCGCTACCAGCGCCTCTCGCGAAGCGGAGAACCGCGAGGCCCTTGTCCGTCGCGTCAAGAAGACTTCCGGCATCTCCCTCGAAGTCATCAGTGCCAAGGAAGAATCTCGCCTTGGCCGCGAAGCGGTCTATGCGGCAATGGGGCCGGAAGCTCAACCCCGTTTCATCGTCGACCTTGGCGGCGGCAGCCTCGAACTCAGCATTCTTCGCGACCACACCGTCGTGCAGGGCGCACAACTTGCTCTGGGTACCGTCCGTCTTCTGAGCACGCTCAACATTCCCGGTGTTATTCGCCCCGTGCAGACGGAACAGGTGCGCCGCTATGTTCGCGCGCTTCTCGAGTCGCGTCTTCCCAGTCGCCCCAATTTTGCCGATGACGTGGCCGTCGCTCTCGGCGGGAATGCCGAAACTCTTTCCAATGTCGCCCCTGGCCCGCGCAAAGACGGTCTGCCTTCCCTCGAAGTTTCACTTCTCCGCGAGCGCATGCCCGATCTTCTCGAGCGCGATCTTCGGGAGCGCATGAAAGCGTACGGAGTCCGCCGCGACCGTGCCGATGTCATGGCCGTCGCGGCAATCATCTTCGTGACACTCGCACGTTACTTCAATGTTCGCAATTTTGTGATTCCAAGCGTCGGCCTCCGGGAAGGAATTCTCCACGAGACGGCGCGCGATGCCTTTTCCCGCAAAGAGCCCCATCGCTACACTCCCGAGGCGCGCCAGATGCTCCTCTCTACGCGCAGCTTTGGCCGCCGCCTCGAATATGACCAGCAACACGCCGAGCACGTTCGCGAGCTCAGCCTGATGCTCTTCGATCAGCTTCAACCCTTGCACCATCTTCCCGTGCAAGCGCGCGTTCAGCTGGAAGCCGGCGCTTTACTTCACGATGTGGGACACCGCGTCAGCCATCGCGGCCATCACAAGCACGGTGAATACCTTGCCCTCAACGGCGATATCCCAGGTCTCGAAGGGCGCGATCGCCATATGGTAGGGGCCGTCGTCCGCTACCACAACCGCAAATCCGAGCCTGACAGCCATCATCCTTCCTATTCCGGCTTGGCCAACAACGACAAACGCGTCGCACGCCGTCTCGCTTCGATCGTTCGCATCGCCGAGGGGCTGGACCACTCGCATCGCCAGCGCATTCTTTCGCTTCACGCCTCGTTTCAGCGCGGCGCCGTCACCTTCCAGGTGAAAGCCCGCGGCGATGCCAGCGAAGACTTGCGCGACGCCGAGCGCAGCGCTGGCCTTTTTGAAAGGGAGTTTCACCTCCAACTCTTCTTCCGCGCCCGGCAAGTCTGACTTTCTCCCAGCCCCTGGAGCCTCCACCAATCTTGGCATTCCGACCGTACGGGCGGCTTCGTTTGCCGTCCCGGAGCGGAGGAGTCCCTCCTCGACTTGAGATGTCAAGTTGAACAATCGTTTGCAGGGAAACTACAGTTGTAACCTTCCGGGCACGTCTGATTCTGTATGATGTCTCCGAGGAGGAGCGCCTCTCATGCAGTTGTACATTGTGCGTCACGGGATCGCTGTGGATCGCGAGGACCCAAAGTGTCCTGCCGATCCGGATCGTTACTTGACCGACGAGGGAATCGAAAAGACGCGGCAAGTCGCCAAAGGACTGTCGGAAATCGCCGCTGTACCCGACCTCATGCTGACCAGCCCCTATCTTCGTGCCGCCCAAACGGCCGAACTCTTTGCCGCGGCGCTTGAGTATCCCGTCCAGAAAATCCGCAAGACGGATTTCCTGCTTCCCGGCGGCGAACCTCTGCAACTCTTCCGCGAACTTTCACGGGAAAAAGATCTCTCCAGCGTCTACATATTCGGGCACGCTCCCCATCTCGACGATGTTCTGGCCACAGCCCTCGGCCTGCAGCATCACATCTCTTCTTTGAAAAAAGCGGGTGTGGCCCTGGTGGAGTTGAAGCGCCTCGTTCCCCCGAGTGGGGAACTGGTCTGGTTGGCTACCCCGAAACTGCTCCGCAAAGCGGGAAAATAGACTCAACCCGTTGCGGCCTCACTCGCTGGAGGAATCTCCTCAGCTCGCCGCAGTTCTACTACCTTTGGCAGCGCCGGCGCCGATTTGAGGATCAGAGGCCTCTCCAAGCTGTTCTCCAGAAGGTATTTGCCTGCCGCCAAGCGCGCCGCTGCAGCTTCGGATTCAACCAATCCCGGAATGTGCACGATGATTGCCTCGAGCGATTTCTCCATTCGCATCCCCACTGTCGAGACCACCCCGCATTTCCGTAACGCCCGCGCCAATCGCAGAATTCCTGCCAGCGCGCACACGGTTTTCTGCTCGTCTTGGGTCAGCTTTGCGAACCCTTTATGTTTCTGCTGCGGCTGGGCCCCGCGATGGTACCGCACGATATTCGCCAGCAACTTCCACTCGCTGTCCGTCCAGCCCGCGGGCACCACCATTTCCTGCAAGTAATCCCGCGCTGCCTTTTCGGGAGATTTTCCCTCTAACCCAGTCCCGATACCCTGCAATCGCGCAGCGGCCCTCATCAGTTTTCTTAATTCCTTGCTGTCGAATGCCGACGTAGCGTGCAACCGCACAATTCCATCGAATAGCCGCAACGCCAGCCGAGCGACTTGCGAGGTTCGCCGCGTGTTCCCATCCAAGGCCCGTGCCGTCGCAAGGATCCGCGCCATCGCAGCTTCTTCTAGCCGCTGTCCGTGGGGCAATCCTTGCCGCCACGCCTGCAACAAACTCGTTTTCCCTAACGTCAGTTGCCGGTATGTTTCCGTACGCTGGAATCTCTCCGAAGTGATTCGTTCGGCCCATGCGGCGCGCACTTCCTCGGACTCCTCCGCGGCCGCCTCGTTGATCGTGGTGGACAACACATCCAGGTCGTGCACTTCGCCCAGCAAATCCTGCAATCGTTTCAGGTCCTCACTCCAACTCTCATGTCGCGTTGGCAATAGACTCTCGACCGTGTACCGGAAGCGTTTCACTCCAATGCGCAGTTCATGCCAAGCCCTTGGCTTCTCCGTTCGCATGGCCCGCACGTGCAACTCCTTCGCAGCGTCAAGTCTTTCCAGCGCCAGGCACTCTGCAGCCGCCCCGTCTGGCGGCACAAGCCGCGCACGCATTTGCAGGTGCCGCTCCAACTTCTTCCAGGCCCGCTGCTCAAATTTCGCCTCGACCCGCAGCGCCGCTTCTCGCAGTTCGCGCTCTTGTGCTTCCAGGGATGCCAGCACTCGCTGCCGGACGGGATCCGCCTCCGAGCCCAACTGCTTCACCCAATCCTCAAGCACCTGCGCGTCACGAAGCTCACCCAACTGCCGAAACAGTTTTCGCCCCAGTTTCCGCATTTCTGGCCATGCCGGGTCGGGGTCAACTTCCTGCATCACCGCGCCAACCGAACGGCATCGGCGTATGGCCACACGCAGATCGTGCACCGCGTCCGCATCAGGTGCCGTGCGCACGTTCTCCAGTTCTTTCAGGACGCGCTCCATCCAATAGAGCAAACCGCGATGCTCGACGCGCGATCCCTCGATCGTCGTTCCGGTGGCCATACGATTTATCCCGGCCGATTCCCCTGGAGTCGCCCGGGGCCCCTGTCGGCAGGGTCTATAGGGTAGCTCTCTGCCGCAGCCGAGTCCAGTAGAGGGCGCTCGGCCATAGCTCCGGCAGCAACCAGGCCAACACAAAGGCCATTCCGATGCACGCGATTGCGCAGATGAGGAACACGTGCGCCGCATCCGGGTGGCCCAGCTTTAGCATTGCGTACTGCGCTAACGGTTGCAGCGCAATCCCGCCAAACGAAAGCAGGTTTGCCGCGCCAATCACGCGCCCTTTCACTTCAGGCTTTGGCCGGTTCTGAATCAGCGCGTTCACCGGCACAACAAAAAATCCCGCGCACACTCCCAATACAAATAGGAGCAACATAACGAACTCGTAGCTCAAGCCCGGCGTAAACAGCGCACCCGTTGCAAGCACGATTCCGGTCAATCCCGGCAAGATCATTCCCATCTCGATTTTGCGCCCAGAAGCGTATCCTGCGAGGAAGCTTCCTGCACCAATCCCCAGGCTGAGCGCCGCCAACAAATAGCTGCTATGCGCTTCGTCCACCTGCAAAATGTCGGTCGCGTACAAGACGATGTTCAGCAGCATGATTGCGCCCAGGAACCAGAAAAATGTGTTCGCGATGACTGCGACCCACAGCACAGCATCCTGCCGCATCCGCCCGATCTCTTGCAGCAGTTCTTTTCCCCAGTTCCAGTGGTAGCGCCTCTCGGGATCAGCCGCGGGCAGGCGCGTGATGCCCAGGCTGGTCAACAGCCCTACGATTCCCATCAGGAAAAAGAACATCCCCGACCACTGCTGCCGTCCGTGAAAATGATGTGCCAGGAAGCCGCCGGCCAGCGTGCCCGCGATCGCCGCCAGCAACGTCCACAACTCGATCACACCATTGCCCCAGCTCAACTTGCTGGTCGGCAACAACTCCGGCAGTAATCCGTACTTCGACGGCCCGAAGATCGCTTCCTGCGTGCAGACAAGGAACAGCGCCACCGCAGCCAGTTCCAGGCGATTCACCCAGAACGCGTAAGTCGCGAGCCCCATGGTCCCGAGTTCTAGCCTTTTGGTCCAAACCGTTACGCTCCGCTTACTGAAGCGGTCCGCAAAATAGCCGCCCGGGATCGAGAAAACCACGAAGGGAATCGCGAAGACCAACGGCACCACCAGCACAAAGAGAAAATCCCGCTGCTCTCGCGACACACCCGCATCCAACACCAAAAAACTCACCAGCCATTTCATCGCGTTGTCGCTGAACGCACCCTGGAATTGCGTGGCAATCAGCGCCCAAAAGCCCAGCAGGTTTCCGCGTGGATCTGCTGCGGGCGCTCGTTCCTCCGGTTGACCTGGGAAGTGTTCCATGAAAGTCGCAGTCTATCCTCTTCCTCCTTCTTTTTGTAGCGCCGGTCTTCACACCGTCATCTTCACTTCTCTACTCTGGAGCATAGCCTTTCATGGCTGTGCACTTGGAGAGGCACTTGATCACCTGGGTTGGTCGGCGAGTTCCGCCTTCCTCTGATCAGCCAAGGCCTTCGAGCGAAGCCGCGATCAGCCTCTTGGTCCCGACGTAAGGATCTTCTGGCCCCTCCCACTCCATCGAGCAGTAACCTCTGAAGTGGCTCGCATTCAGAATCGCAAACGTCCTCTTCAAATCCACGCGAAACACCTTTCCGTCCTCGCCCACCTCGGAATCCTTCACGTGGCAGATGTTGTAGGCGTGCTGGAACATCGCGGTCACTGCATCGTAATTGAATTTCTCATTCCCGCTCGTCATTGAATTGCAAAAATCGGGCAACGCGTGCAGGTACGGATGATTCACCTTCTCTATTACCTCTACTACAAAAAATGCGTCCTCGCTGACTAGGTTGTCATTCTCCAGATTCACCAGAACGTTCTTGCCGGCCGCATACTCCACCACCGCGCGGATCGATTCCGCTGCAACTTCGACATTTGGTTTGGAATTCTCCGTTGGCGCAATCGAGGTCCGCACGCTCGGCGAGCCCAGCGTTACCGCGATGTCCACCCATTTCTTGCCATTCTCCACGACCTTCCTCCTCGGTGTGGCATCCGCGTCGTAATAACTGAATTCGTTATCTACGGGAATGTCCACGACGTGCACGCCGGCCTTCTCTATAGCTTCGCGAAAGCCCTTCAAATATCGCTCGTCCGTGAAAGGGAAGTGCGTGCTGAGCGGCTCCACTCCCGGAACGCCAAATCTCTCTTTCACCTTGACCGCAAAATCGCGCAAGTCCATCCCAGGCCGTTTCTTGTCGCGGTTTTCGTTCGTGGCGCTCTCGATCTCTGCGCGAAAGGGCCAGCTCGCAACAGCCAGCCGCTCCCGGGCTGCGGCGGGGAATTTCAAGTCCGGGCGGTTCTGAGCGAACGCCGTGAATCCGTCAAAAATGTCCAGCGGATTTGTTTTCCAACTAAGGGCCGCTCCAGCCGCAACGGCGGAAGCGCGCAAAAGTCCACGACGCGAAAATTTCTTCATTCTTTCCTCACTTGGAGCGATGGGTCCTGTGGTCTTGTTCGTATTGAACACCCGCCCTGGCCCGAAAGCAACGTGTGACGCTACCTTTTCCCTCTGAGCAGGAATCGCTGGTGGCGGACCGGCTGTCACTTCCGAGAGAGAACTGCACTAGACAGTAAATGTGTCATCCCGAGCGCGGCGAGGGATCTGCTTTTCCGTTACTGCGGTGGCTTTTCTTGACAGCACTCGGGGCTGTCCGCCCACCCTTTACCCTCCTCTCCGCCCGTGCTATTTTCATTGTAGTTCTCCCGGAGTGGCGGAACTGGCAGACGCAGCAGACTCAAAATCTGCCGGGGATCACTCCCCGTGTGGGTTCGACTCCCTCCTCCGGGACCAAGAAATCTTCTGTGTCCTTG